>NZ_CP072867.1:300000-519704 GCF_017948245.1 Rhizobium sp. NLR16a
CGACCCCTTCCTCGATTTTTGTCGGCAGGCCGTTGCCTTCCGCAAGGCTCATCCCGTCCTGCGCCAGGAGCGGTTCCTGACGGGGGAGACCAGTGAAGACGGGCGTATCGAGATCGCCTGGTACAAACCCGACGGCAGTTTCATGGACGACGGAGCCTGGAACGACGACGGACTGCAGGTACTCGGCGTATACTTCTCGAAGAGCGCGCATGCACTCGATACCGAGAAGATGGACGACCTCTTCCTCGTCTTCAATGCCGGCGGTGATTGCGAAGTTCATCTGCCTGAGGTGAACGGACTGACGCAGTGGTCACGGGTTCTCGACACCGGGGCGGAGACCGGCGCCTTCGAGGTACACGACGAGGCCAATCCTGTCATGGTCTACACCCAGAGCTTGGCCGTCTTTGCGCCGACAGGCCAGACGCAACCGCCGGAAGGGGCGACCAAGGCCCAGCGCCGCCGGTGGTTTCAGTTCGGCCGCCGTGACAAATAGCGGGTCGCCATCAGCATGAATGCCGAAACCATTACCGAACTTGGCCTGATCTATGTCAGCGATACCGAACCGGGCATCCGCAGGCGAAGGAAAGGCAAGGGCTTCAGCTATGTGATGCCTGACGGTACGACGCTTTCCGATGAATCGCAGCGGGCGCGCATCGGTGCGCTCGGCCTGCCGCCCGCCTACGAGAACGTCTGGATCTGTCTCTACGAGAACGGTCATCTGCAGGCGACCGGCATCGATGCGCGCGGGCGCAAACAATACCGCTATCACAAGGACTGGCAATCGTTCCGCAGCGCCGGGAAGTTCTACCAGCTGATTGAATTCGGTCAGGCATTGCCGAAGATCCGCCGCACCGTGCTGCGGCATCTCGACACCGGTGCCGAGGATGTCAACGGCGTACTGGCGGCTCTGACGACACTGCTCGACGAGGCGCATCTGCGGGTCGGCAACCAGGCCTATGTCAGGGAGAACGGCACTTATGGCGCGACGACCCTATTGAAGCGCCATCTGAAAATCGTCGACGGGCGGATCGAGCTCAAGTTCCGGGCCAAGGGCGGCAAGCGCGTGCAGCGCAGCCTCAAGCATCCGAGGCTACAGAAAATCCTGGAAGAAATTTCCGACCTTCCCGGCCGCCAGCTCTTCGTCTGGAAGGATGAAAGCGGCGCGCTGAAACCGGTCGATTCTGGCCGGCTGAATGCCTACCTGGCCGAAATATCGGGGATTCCGATCTCCGCCAAGACGTTCCGCACCTGGGCCGGATCGCTGGCGGCCTTCGGGGTCGCCCGCGAAAGGATCGTCGGCGGCGGGCGGCCGACGGTGAAGGAAATGTCGGAGGCTGCGGCCGAGGCGTTGCACAATACACCGGCGATCTCACGCTCGAGCTACATCCATCCGGCCATCATCGGCCTCGCCGGCAATGGCCATGCTTTGATCGAAGGCGGCAACGAACCGCTGCGGGGCTTGCGCGCCGAGGAAAACAGGCTGCTTGATTTCCTCATACGCGAGACTGAACTGAACTCTTCAGCTTTCGGCGTCTAGCTCGGGATAGTGCCTGAAAATTCCATCCTCATTGAAGGCGAGGCGGCGAGGGGAGGCGAGATAACGGGCGATGTTCGGCCGCTTCGCCACCGCATCGTGCAGGGCAAGGAGAGCAGGGTACTCCGCGTTGCGCTTCGCCATGGCTTTGGGAAAGGCATAGGTGAGACCCTCGATCACCTGAAAGACCGAGAGGTCGACATAGGTGAGAGCGTTGCCGATCATATGATCGGCGCCTTCTGGATTGCGCTTCAGGACACGCTCGAAATAACCGAGGAATTTTGGAATGCGATCGCGGGTGAAGGCGGCCGAACGGGTTTTGGCTTCCTGCTTCTGGTCTTCGTAATAAAGAGACAGGTCGATCGGGTGGTGCGTATCGTGCGCTTCGGCGACGAAATCGGTGATGGTGAGCTGCAGGCCGTTGGCGACATAGCGAAGGCTTTCGTCCTCCGGCGCAAGGCCGAGCTTCGGCCCGAGGTAAAACAGGATGTTGGCGACATGCGGGATGAGGAGGTCGCCGTCCTTCAGGAAGGGCGGAGCGAAGGGGATGTGCGGCTCGCCTTCGCCCTTCATGATCTCAAGCATGGCGCCTGTTCCCCGGCCGGGCTGACGCGTGACGTCGACATAGTCGGCGCCGGCTGCTTCCAGTGCCAACCGCACGAATTCGCCGCGGCCTTGAATGCCGTCCCAATAATAAAGCTCATATGCCATGCTCAATGCCTCGGTTGACGACCGAAGTCTTTTCGCAGTTCGTCCTTGGCCTTTTCAAGGGTGTCGCGCCGCTTTTTCGACAGCTGCTCGCCGGCGCGGTTGATGTAGAAGGTCAGCATCGACATGGCAGCGCGAAACGGGCTGGACTTGCGGCGATCGCTCTCCTCGGCGGAATGCTTGATCGACCGGGCAATCTTCTTCGGATCGTTCGATTTGAACGCGCCTTCCTTGAGGTCCATAGCGTTGCTGTGCTCGGTAACGTTCTGGGACCATTTCTTCTTCGATTTGGCCATGACGAAAACCCCTTTGCCGGACGGGCTGGCGATAGACTGACGCTTGCCGTTTCCCTTATCGATTAAAGAGTTGGAGCATGACGGCGCCCGAAACCGCTCACACCCTTCGGCACATGCTTAGTGGTGGCTATGGTGCTCGTTGCGCTTGCGTGTCGCGGCCGCCTTCTTGGCGGAAGCGGACCGTTCCTCCTTCGAGCGTGCCGCGGATGCAGCGCCGCCAGCCCGGCCGCCTTTTTCAGAGGATTCATGCGTATCCTTCTTGCCGCGGCCGGAACCCGATTTGTTGCCGCCGCCGCTTTCCTTGTTGACGGTCGCCCAGGCGCGCCGTTCGGCCTCCTTTTCGGAGACGCCGCGCTCCTCGTAGCTCTCCTCGATGTGTTCGGCCTTGCGTTTCTGCTTGTCGGTATAGTCGGATTTGTCTCCTCGCGGCATCTTCGCCTCCTGTGGTTTGCAAAGCGCTCGAACGCGGTTTGTAAGAGAAACCAACCGGTGCCGAGGGTAAAAGTTCCCTCTAGGGTCATTGTCCCAGATTTCGGAACAAAAGCCGGTTTTCTCAGGTTTCCGATGTGTGAGCCTGCTTAAAGCCTGCATGCGGCAAGGAACCGAGAACATGGAAAAACACATCGTCAAAGCCGATGGAAACGGCGCGATCGACGTGAACGGCCAGGTATCGCCGGTCACCTACACCGTCAGCGTCAAGGAAGGGAAGGGGCATTCCTACGAGGTCGATATCCGCCTGATGGCGCCGCGCGACTGGCTGCTGCAGAGGGGTTTCAACAGGGATGCCGTGCTTGTCAGCCAGAGCGGCGCCCGGATTCCCGTCTATCACGATGGTGTCAATCATCACGATGGCGGCAGCCATCACGATGACGATCATCATGACGGCGGCCGCCTCGATCCTGGCGACACGATCTCGATCGTATTGACGGCCCGCGACGACAGCTGCACCAGCGAGGTCGACCTGATGCGCAAATATCCCGAATTCGACGGTGCGGGTTAGAGCGGTTCAGCTTGGGAAAGCTGGGCGGCGCTCTTGACCGCCCGATCGAGTGCGGCGCTGGTGTAGGGTTTCGTCAGCAGCACCGAGCCGAAGAAGCGATCGGCGTCCGGCGGGTCGCTGTCGCCTGTGGCGAAGACCAGGCCGATGGACGGAAAGGCCTCCCGCGCCTTGGCGGCGAAGGCCGAGCCCGACATGCCGGGCAGGCCGACGTCGACGACGATGACGTCGAGGAGCGTGTGGCCAAGGATATCAACGCCCTGTTCGCCGCTGTCGGCCTCGATGACGTCGTAGCCGAGGTCCTGCAGGATTGCTGCGGTATCCATCCGAATGAATGCGTCGTCTTCCACGAGCAGCAGCCTCAGCTTGCCGGCCGTGCCGGAAACCTTTGGATCAGGTTGCTTTGCATTGGACACCGGCGCATTGGCCTCCACCTGGTGGCGTTGCGGCCGGTTGGCGAGCACCTGGCGGATCTTGCGGGCGAGCTCCTCGCGCGTATAGGGCTTGGAGAGCAGCTCCAGGCCCGGATCGAGCCTGCCGCCATGGACGATCGAGTTTTCGGTATAGCCCGAGGTGTAGAGCACGGCGATGTCGGGCAGGCGCTGTCGCGCCATGCGCGCAAGCTCCGGGCTCCGCAAGGGGCCGGGCATGACGACGTCGGTAAAGAGCAGGTCGATATGGGCGCCGCTCTCGATGACGGTGAGGGCGCTGTGCGCATCCTTCGCCTTCAGCACGTAATAGCCGAGGTCCGAGAGCATCTCGACGACCGTGGCGCGAACGCCCTCGTCGTCCTCGGCGACAAGAATGGTTTCGGTTCCGCCGGTCGCCGGCATGGTGTCGGCCGCCAGGGCGCGATCCTCGCTGCGGAACGAGCGGGCGAGGTAGAGTTTGACGGTCGTGCCTTCGCCGATCTCGCTGTAGATCTTCACATGGCCGCCGGATTGTTTGACGAAGCCGTAGACCATCGACAGGCCGAGACCGGTGCCTTTGCCTTCCGGTTTCGTCGAGAAGAACGGCTCGAAGGCCTGCTCCATCACCTCTTGCGTCATGCCGGAGCCGGTATCGGTGATGGCGAGCACGACATACTGGCCGGCCTTCACCTCAGGATGGCTGCGACTGTAGGAATCGTCAAGGAAGGCGTTGCCGACCTCGATCGTCAGCTTGCCGACGCCATCCATCGCGTCGCGCGAGTTTATCGCGAGGTTGAGCAGGGCGTTTTCGATCTGGGCCGGATCGGCGAAGGTGCTCCAGAGACCGCCGGAAACGATGGTCTCGACTTCGATTTCCTCGCCGAGCGCGCGACGCAGCATGTCGTCCATGCCGGTGACCAGGCGGCCGATATTGACGACCTTCGGCTCCAGCGGCTGGCGGCGGCCGAAAGCGAGCAGCTGGCTTGCCAGCCGCGACCCGCGTTCGACGGCAGCGAGCGCATTCGCGATGCGCTCCCTGGCCCGGCCGTTCTCCGCCACGTCCTTGCCGAGAAGCTGCAGATTGCCCGAGATCACCTGCAGCAGATTGTTGAAGTCATGGGCAACGCCGCCGGTGAGCTTGCCGATCGATTCCATCTTCTGCGACTGCTGGAGCGCTGCTTCGGCCTGTTGGCGATCGGCGATCTCGGCCGCGACCCGGACCTCGAGCAGTTCGTTGAGTTTGCGCAGCTGATCTTCCATGTGGCGACGCTGGTCGATTTCGATTTTGGCGGCGCGGAACAGCCGGATATTGTCGATCGCGACGGCCGATTGGCCGGCGAGGCTGACGAGGCTCGCCTCGGCCGCTTGAGAGAAGCGGCCGGGTTCGCCGTGGCCCAAGAACAAGCCGCCGATGACGCTGCCGTCGCGCGATTTCACCGGCACGGCGAGATAGCTCCTGACCGGCAGATGCCCCGTCGGCATGCCGGAATGCGGCGGATTCTGGCCGTAGCGCCGGTCGAGCTGGATGTCGTCGGAGCGCATGATGCCTTCGCCGCTGAAGGTCGGCTCGAAGACTTTTGTATTGCGTGGCATCGGGAATTTCTCGAAGTTCTTCCGGTCGACGCCGGAGAGCGCGTAAAGCATGTAGCTGCCGCCCTCGCCGTCATCGACATTGTAGAAGAAGGCGCCGAATTCGGCGCCCGTCAGCGTCACGCCGGCATCGACAACAATCTGGGTGAGACGTTCGACATCGGGCTCGATGGTGATAGCGGCGCCTGCCTGGTTGACGACTGCAAGCGCCTCCGATTTGGCGCGCAGTTCTTCCAACGCCAGCTTCTCGCCGCGCTTGGCGGCTACCTGGTCGGTGACGTCGAGGGTCGCGCAGAGGATGCCGGCGATGGTGCCGTCATCGTCGCGCAGCGGCGTATAGGAGAAGGTGAACCAGGTATCCTCGGTGCGGCCGTCCCGGCGCATCGGGATGAGCAGCTCTTTGAAGAGCTGCGGCCTGCCTTCGAGCGTGCTGGCGACGATCGGCGAGAACTGTTCCCAGATATCCGCCCAAACCTCGCGAAAGGGTCTTCCGAGTGCGGCAGGATGCCGGTCGGGGAAAACAGGCACATAGGCATCATTGTAAAGAAAGGCGAGATCCGGACCCCAGGCGACGAATTTCGGCTGGCGCGAATTCAACACCATTTCGGCGATATGCTTGAGAGAAGCAGGCCAGCTTTCGACCGGTCCGAGACCGACGGCGTCAAAGGCCGGATGCCGCAACAATTCGCCGATTTTGCCGCCGCCTCTCGGCCAGCCGTTGCCGACGCTTCCCATTCAAAACCGCTTCCCTGTCGCCCGCCGCGCCGGTGTGAACGGCAGAAATTCAACGTTCTACAGCATCTCTTGCGCGCCTGAAAAGGTGCGCACCGTAGGGGTTCAGCTCGTCCAACCGTCAACATAGAGGCTTGCAATGGCAGGGAAAGGGTCCGGTTGAAATATCGGTGTTCAGTGCTTTGTCATCGGGACAGGTTCAGTGCTCGGTTTGCTGCTCGGCGACGACGCTCGCGAGCACCTCGTCGCTACCGTTCGGGTAGATGGGAAGATCGAGCGTCACCGCCTCTTTCAACCCGTCGCGCTCGATCGTGAAGAACTTCCGAATACGTCCTTCACCGTTCTGCTCGCCGGACGGTTTTGCCGCTCTCGTCGAAACCAGACTGCGCTCGAAGCCCTCGGCATCGGTACCGGCGAAGGCCATCGTGCAGCTCTCGACAGCCTTCTCGCCGACCGTAGCCCTTCCAACGACCAGGGCCTCGAAGGGCGCGGCGCTGCCCGCCCCGGTGATCCAGCCGTCGAATGCCACGGGCTCCGAAAGAGGCAGAATGCTCAACGCCATGTCGGCAGCAAGCGCCGGCCACTTGTTTCGGTGCGCGAGAGCGGCCGCGCGATCATACTGCGGCCCGCGGTCCAGGCAGCGGTCGGCAAAGCGGTCGAACGAAGACAGAGCATCGTCGGCCAGGGCGTCGGCGAGAGGCCCGAATGCAATCGCCGCCGAGACGAGTATAGTCTGAAGTCTTCGCATCGCTCTGATCCTCATCGCGCGTTCAGCCAGTTCGCTATCTCGACCGCGGCGACGGCGACGAGCACGAGGCCAGCCACACCGGACGTCGCGCGCGAGACGGAGGCAAGCAATTGCGGATGCCTTCTCATCAGATAGGAGATCCTGTTCCGGAAGACCACTGCGAGCAGGGCGACCGCGGACAAGGTCAGAGCGACGCCCATCATCATCGTGGCGGCGAACAGCAGGCCGGTGACGACGACCTGGTGGATCATCGCGAAAGTCATCACGAACAAGGTAAGCGGGCATGGCACGAGGCCGGCGGCAAATCCCATCAGCAGGCCTTCACCCTGAGCGTGCGAGTGGCTATGCCGGAGGAGCGCGGTCAGCACCATCCAGAGACCGATGACGCCCAGCAGCCCGCGGCTGACGACCTCGAGTGCCGGCGACGACCCGGCGTCGACGAATGAGGGCGATATCAGGGGAAGGGCGAGCAGCGCGATCACCACGGCCATCGTGACATGGGTGAAAGACAGCGCGAGCGACACGAGGAGCGCCCGATGCGCTTTTGCGGACGAGCCCGCCAGATAGGTGGCGAGCACCGATTTGCCGTGGCCGGGGGTCATCGCATGAACGGCCCCGAAGACGACGCCCATCGGCAGGAAGGCCAGAAACGATGCCCAGCCACTGCCCGCGGCGAAGTCCTTTATATGGCCGGCAAAGGTCAGGTAGATTTCCCGCTGGATGTCGATGATCTGCTGAAACATCAGGCCAGCCCCGTTGTCACTGCTGCAAGCACCAGATATCGCCCCACTTTGGCGACGGTCACCAACAGCAGGAAGGTCGGCAGGGGCTCCCGCAAGAGACCGGCCACGACCGTAATCGGGTCGCCGACGATTGGCAGCCAGCTTGCGAGCAGCGACCATTTGCCGAAGCGACGATACCATAGCTGCGCCCGGTCGAGGGCCGTCGGTCCCACTGGAAACCACCGTTTCTCCCGAAAGCGTTCGATGCCGCGGCCGAGCAGCCAGTTCGCCAGTGCACCGAGAACATTGCCGAGACTGGCAACGACGAGCAACCAGAAGACAGGGAACTTCTCGGACAGGAGGAGGCCGACCAGAACGGCTTCCGACTGCATCGGCATGATCGTCGCAGCCCCGAAGGCGGTCGCGAACAATCCCAGATAGGCCAGCAGGTCGGCCATGCAGTCAAAGATATTTCGTGATCGTCTTGAACTCGTCGATCGACTGCCGCTTATCGCGGGGGAGGGCGCCGACGGTGTCTTCGAGGCAATGGTCGAGATGGTCCTGGATCAGCGTGCGCTTGGCGTTGACGATGGCCTTCTCGACGGCGGAAAGCTGTTGCGCGATGTCGAGGCACGGCTTGCCGCCCTCGATCATCGCGATGACGCTTCGGAGGTGGCCTTCGGCCCGCTTCAGGCGTTTGACGATCTCCGGATGGGTGGCGTGGGTGTGCGGTTCGCTCATCGTGTCCATGTTCTCGATCCTTCCGAGGGGAAGGCGGCTCGACCTTACGCCGGCGACCGCCCCCGGGACAAGTCAGTGATGATGGCCTTCCGGCTCTTCCATCCGGAAGGGAAGGTCGTCGATCTCGACGCCCGCCATCAGCTTCAGCATGGCGTCGAACTCGTGCGGTTCGGCCGGGGCGACGGCGCTTACCAAAGCATGATGATCGGTCGGCGAAGGAAGAAGCGGCAGCCGTTCGACACTGCCATCGCGGGCGATCTCCACCACGGCCTCGAGTCCCTTGACGTGCTTCGAGATCGAAAGGCGTAGGCGCTCGCCGTCCGGCGTGTCGACGATCTCCAGCAGTCCGGTCGCCAATCGGGAACTCACCGTGAACGGAGCGGGCGCGTGATGATGGTCAGGTGCGGCATGTGCCGGCTGATGCTCGTGCGCCGCGGAAGCCGAAGCCGGGGTCGCGCCGCCGTCGTCGAACTGGATTGTGGCGTTTCCAAGCGAGGGCAGATGTCCCTGCAACTCGCGGCGCAGGGCGGTCGCGATGGCGTTCGCCTCCGAAACGGTCTTCGACCGATCGACGGCGATGACCACGTCGGTGAAGAGCTTATGGCCAAGCCAGCGGGCCTTTACGTCGATGATCTCGTCGATACCTCTGATGCGTTCGGCTGCATGGCGGATATCGTCCGTGATCCCCGGTTCGACGCCATCCAGGCTACGGGTGACGATGGCCCTCGCGGACTGCCAGACGATGCCGAAGATCGCCAGCGTAATCATGAGGCCGACAATGGGGTCGGCGAGCGGGAAGCCAAGCCAGACGCCGATCGCGCCGAGCACGACCGCAAGACTTGTCAGGCCGTCGGTGCGCGCATGGTAACCGTCGGCAATCAGCGCTGCGCTGTTCATCTCGCGGCCCACCCGGATGCGGAACACCGCGACTGCCTCATTACCGACGAAGCCGACGACGCCCGCGATTGCGACCGCGGCGAGCTGTGTAATCGGCTGCGGATTCAAGAGGCGGTCGATCGCTTCGTAGCCGGCGACGAGCGCGCTGAAGAGAATGATGAGAACGATAACGAGGCCGGCGTACTCCTCGACGCGGCCGAGACCGTAGTTGAAAGTCTTCGTCGGCGCCCGACGGACGAGCGAAAAGGCGATCCACAGCGGAATGGCCGTCGCGGCGTCGCCGACATTGTGGATGGTGTCCGCAAGGAGCGCAACGCTGCCCGAATAGAAGACGACGACCAGCTGCAGCGCTGCGGTGATCGCCAGAATGACGAAGGACCATTTGATGGCCCAGATGCCGCGCTCGGAGGAGGCGATGCTCGGGTCGACGACGCCGTGCGTGTGGCCGTGTCCGCCCTCACCGTGCGAGTGCCCATGCGCGCCGTGGACGTGCGAATGCGCCTGGCCCGCCTGGCCGAAATCGAACAATTCCTTGATAGTCGAAAGCATTGCCTGCTCCAGGTTCGAAACCGCCATTCCTATCCCCCTGGAGAGGATAGGGCAAGCTCGAACGCCGGGAGCCGACTCGTTAAACCGTTACATGCAGGTGCCGGCAAGCCGCTGCTCGGCAATCTGAAGGGAATGTGGAAGCACAAGCACATTGACCGGGGCTAACGGCGACCTATCCGAGGAGGGTGCTCCACGCCATGGCGATGCCGAACGTGAGAATGGCGCCCGCAAAAACACTGTTGAGCGCAGATTGATAGGGCCTAAGGCGGTGCACAAGCTTGCAGCCGAGGACGGCGCCAAACGCGCCTCCCGCGATGAAGACCGCGGCGAGCGGCCAGTCGACGAGACCTGAGATGGAATAGGTGGCAGCCGTAGTCGAACCGAACGCCACGATCGCGACCAAAGAGGTCGACACCGCATTGATCGTCGGCATTCCGGTGGAAAACACCAGGCCGGGGACGATCAGGAAGCCGCCGCCGATTCCGAAAAAACCGGAGACGACGCCGCTTCCACCACCGATCGCAAGAACCTTGGTGGTGTTCCGAGGTTCGAAGATACAGGTATCTTCGCTGGCGACGCTTATTCGACGCAGCATCAAGATGGCGATGGCGATCATCAGCCCCGAGAAATACAAAAGTAGATGCTTCCCATCGAGCATCTTTCCGATCGATGCTCCGAGCAGCGCCCCGACGGTCCCAGTCGCGCAGTAAAGTCCCGCATACCGCCATATCACCGTTCCTCGGCGCGCGTGCATGACCAGGCTGATCAACGCATTCGAAGCAACGGCAACGGCGCTGGTGGCAATGGCGGTATGGGCGTCGGTCAGCCCTACGGCATGCACAAGAAGCGGGACTGCAAGGATGGAGCCTCCGCCGCCCAAAAGGGCGAGGGTGAAGCCAACCAAGGCGCCGCTGAGGGTCCCCATGCCATATTGAAAAAGATCTAGCGCCATTTTCAGGATCCTGCTCGAGCATAGAATGTTCAGTAAGCGGACGAGGTGCCGTATCGCCGAGAACAGCGATCGGGTTGCTCAGGACCAGACGGAACCTTGAAAGGCACCCATCGGGAGCTTGAGGTAGCGAAGGCCGTTTCCTTCGGGTTCCGGTAGCCGGCCGCCGTTGATGTTGACTTGCAGCGCGTGAAGTATGAGCTTCGGCATTGGCAGCGTCCGATCACGCGCCTCCCGAAGGTTGACGAACGCATCGGCGCAAGCACATCGCGCAACATGGATGTTTTCCGCCCTCTGACGTTCTACTGTGCTTTCCCAGAGTGGTTGCCGGCCGCCGGGCTGATAGTCATGTCCCACAAAGAGGCGCGTATCGCCGGGTAATGTCAGGATGTTCTGAATGCTCAACCAGAGTGACCTGGCGCTACCGCCTGGAAAATCCGCGCGGGCAGTGCCGCTGTCCGGCATGAAGACAGTGTCATGAACGAACACGGCGTCGCCCGCTGTGTAGGTGATCGAGGCAAGGGTGTGGCCGGGCGAATACATGACGCCGACCTCGATGTTCCCAACAGAGAAGGTGTCTCCATCGAAGAAGAGCCGATCCCACTGGCTGCCGTCGACGGGAAGATCAGGCCGGTTGTAGATCTTCGACCAGATTTTCTGAACATCCGTGATGCGGCTCCCGATCGCCGTTGGCGCGCCGGTCACCTCCTTCAGATAGGCGGCGGCCGAAATGTGATCGGCATGCGGATGCGTGTCGAGGATCCAGTGCAGGCGCAGGTCCTGGTCCCGAATGTGACCCAACAGCATCTCGGCGTTGTGGGTCGTCGTCGATCCTGACTTCTCATCGAAGTCGAGAACCGGGTCGATGATCGCACAGGCCCTGGTTTGCGGATCGCTGACCACGTATTGAATCGAGAAGGTACGCGGGTCGAAGAAGGCGGCGACATCAGGTCTACGCACAGGCCGCCTCCTGTCGACCGGACGCGACCGGTGAGAAAATCGCGCGCGCCGGATCGAAGGTGTATTGCCCGACATAGGCCGATGCATCCCGCGCGAGTTGCGCGACCGAATCCAGGATGAAGGCAACCGTTTCGTCCGATGCCAGGACGCTCAAGTTGAGCCGCGTGAATCCGGGCTTCTCGATTTCGTTGCCAGCCAAGATCGCCTGCCGCATGCGCTGCGACGTCCGGGCGTCTATCGAAAGCAGCCGATGCACGTAAGGACCAGCGCAGGCGCAGCCGCCACGGGCCTGAATGCCAAACCGGTCGCTGAGCATGCGGGTGACCAATTGCTGGTGGATGTAGCTGCCCTTGCCATCGCGCACGCGAAACGAAAAGATCGGCAAGCGTGCAATAGAGGTGGAGCCAAGCAGTTCGATCTCCGAAACGTCCTTCCACGCGGTGAAGGCGCGCCGCGCGTATTCGTCATTCAGCCGCTTGATTGCATCGAGTCCGATCGCATCCTTGACCAGGAAGGCGAGCGCCGCACGGATGTCGCCGATGACGTTGGGCGTTCCCGCTTCCTCCCGAGACTCCAGGCTGTCGCTGTAATCGTGACCCGTGGGTGAAACGAATTTGACCGTGCCGCCACCGGGCCAGGATGGCCTGCTCGCCACCACCGCGTCGTGCCGCACGACCAATACGCCGGAAGCCCCTGGGCCGCCCAGGAACTTGTGGGGTGACACGACGACGGCGTCGATTTCGGCGTCAGGCTCAGGCGTCATCGCAATCGGTACGTATGGTCCGGCCCCCGCGTAGTCCCAGACCACTTTCGCGCCTGCAGCCTTTGCGATCTTCGTGAGCGACGCGACGTCGGTCAGGATGCCAGTGACGTTCGATGCGGCAGAGAACGAGCAAATGGTCAAATCTGCGGGGGCGTTCTCAAGGCCCTTCTGCAACATGACCGGATCGGGGCCACCGTCGTTGCCCTCGACAATTTCGATGACCTCCGCTCCGCTCTCGCGCCAAGGCAGGATGTTCGAGTGGTGTTCATATGGGCCGAGGATGACGCGCACGCTTTTGCCGGCCGCGATCGCTTCGGTGACGCCCAGCAGGTTCACCAGGCGATTGAGGCCCGCCGTCGCGCCGGATCCGGCAAAAATGACGGCATGCTGTCGATCGGCACCGCAGAGCTCTCCAATGATTGAGCGGGCTTCCCGTCGAAGCCGGGTCATCATCCCTCCGCAGTAGGACGCCTCGGTATGGCTGTTCGCGTAGTAGGGAAGGACGTCTTCGAGGATGAATTCTTCGATCTGTCTGAGGGCGCGTCCCGAAGCCACATAGTCGGCATAGACGAGGTCCCTGGGGCCGAACGGGCCGTCGACCTTCGCCTTTGAGCCTATCAGCCCCGCCCTGAACCTGCCGATGGGGTCATCTCGGTTGAGATCACTCTTGAACTTGCCGAGAACAGTGGAGAGTTTTTTTGATGGATAGTGCGCCGCCAGCTCGTGCATCGTCATCCTCCGCGAAGGGTTTGACAACGATTCTAATCTGCATCACCGTTGAAAACTTCACCAATTTTTTGGATGAATGGGATAAGATTGGGTCGTATGATCGATAATAATTTGAAAATCGACGAAATTGATCTGAGGATTCTGACGTGCGCGCAGCGGGATTCTTCGCTTTCTCAACGTGATTTGGCCGAGCAGGTCGGACTGTCGCAGAATGCTTGCTGGCGCCGGCTTCAGCGCCTTTATGCGACTGGCATCATCAAAGGATCGCGCGCCTCCATCGATTTCGAAGCGCTCGGTTTTGATCTCACGGTGATCGTCATGATCCGAACTCGCCATCACTCAAAGGAATGGTCGGAAGATTTTCGCAAGCACGTCGACCGGATGCCGGAAGTCGTCGATTTCTACCGAATAGGCGGCGACTGGGACTACCTGATCAAGGTCATCACCAAAGGAATGTCGGGCTATGATGCCTTCTACCAGAAGCTGATAACAAACTTCGATCTTGCGACAGTGACCGGCTATTTTTCGATGGAAGCAATCATCAGCAATCGCGCTGTGGACCTGATGCGCATGCGGTGACGCCTACGCCGAATCCGCGGTGCACCCCCAGCGGCGTGGCATTCAAACCTCACCGCCTAATTCCGGGGCCAGGTATGAATGCCGGCGGCCACACTGCTCCGTCGCGCCGGCGCGAAGTCGTCGTGGGCTGCGACGACCTCAATTCGATAGGCAGCGGTTCAAGAAGCTTCAACCGTCAGACAGCTCAGTTTTCTAACTTATGCGAATCAGCTCCGGGCGCGACGGATCAAATCCAGACCGGGACGCGATGTGGAACTTCTGCCTGCCAAAGCACCTAGTCCTTGACTGGTTCGCCGAGCGTATGCATCAGGCGGTTCGCCCAGCCGAATATGGCGGACGACAGCACGAGGTCCAGGGCCTCAAGCTCGGAAAGACCGACGTCCGTCAGCGCCTGCGCGTCAGCTTGCGTTGCTTTCGGCGGCGTCATCGACAGATGGGCGGAGAAATCGAAGATGGTTTGAAGGTGCTCATCGAGTTCGGCGTCGAGCCCATCGGCGAAAATGGCGTCGATCACGTCAGTCCGCTTGGTATGGCTGATGAACCGGGAGGCATGGACGGCGGCGCAGTAGACGCAGCGATTGACGACGGAAGCAGCAGTGGCGCCTAGTTCGCGTTCTCCCGGTGAAAGCCCGTCCTTCCCGTACATGATCAGGTTGAACAGGGGTGAGCGGACAGCGAGGGATTCCGGGTCGTGCGCAAGCGTCAGGACGTAGGGGGAGATGCCCTTGTTGGAGGGCGTGACCTGCATTGCCTCCCGCTGCTCGGCGGTCGCAGTTTCAAGATCGACTGGAATGACGTAAGGCTGCCAGCGCGGAACCTGGGTGGTGAAGGTGTGGACGACTTCGCTCATTGTCTTCCTCCGATCAGCGCCAGCCCTGCGATGACTCGAACCTGATAATTTACGAAGGCCGCAAGCTCCGACAGCCGGACGATGTCGGCGTCGGTCGTTCCCGCACGGCGCAATCCTTCTATGTGGTCGCGGGTCGCTTCCTGCGGCGCGACCGTCAGTCGGTCCGCATGGCGGACGATCTCTGCGATGCGTTCATCGGTTGCGCTAGTACCCGGCTTAGCGAGCGGCGCTGTCGATGCCTCGGCGGCACGTTTCACCAGTTCGTCGTAGTGCTTCGCCAGTTTTTCGTTGTGGTTATGACGGGCCATACGGGCGGCAAGCGCCGCCCTGAGACCATACGACAGGCCACCGGGATCACGCGGAAGAAGGACTGCGTCGTGGGCGGCTTCGCTGAGGCGCAGGATCTCCGCCCGCTTTCCCATGGCTTCGGCAAGGGCCGAACCGGGTCTGACGGCGGCAAGAGTTTGGATGAGCGTCAAGGCAGGCTCCTTTCATCTCGCGGGAGAGCATTAGATCGGTCTGTTCATTATGTCAAAATAGCATGAAGGCTTGCAATCCATGCGAAATAATTATCTACTATCCGCTCAAATTATGGGAAGCCCATGCTTCCAAAAGCATGGCTGGCGGGAGTTCATGTTGAATATGAATAGAAACCCGTTCGACATTCGGCAACTCGAAGCCTTCGCGGCAGTGATGTCGGCTGGCAGCGTCACCGGCGCGGCCCGGCTGCTCGGCCGTTCGCAGCCAGCCGTGACGCGGCAGATCCAGGATCTGGAAGCCGATCTGGGCTATGCGCTCCTCCACCGAAGCGGTCCGCGCATCCAGCCGACGTCGCGCGGACGGCGCTTCCATGCCGAGGTCGAACGTCATCTCGCCAGCCTGACCCACATCCGCGAACGGGCCGAGGCAATCGGTCTTGACGAGCCCGCGACCTTGACCATCGCGGCAACGCCATCCCTGGCTGCAGGAATCCTGCCGGAGGCTTTGGCGGCCGTCTCGCCCGACCTGATCCCGCGTCATCTCCACGTCCAGGCGCTCGCCGCCGAAAACGTCGTGCAGGCGGTTCTCGCCCGGTCGGCCGATCTCGGCATATCGAGCCTGCCGCTCGAACATCCCGGTCTTGACATCCACTGGATCGCGGAAGCACCGTGCGTGATTGCCATCGGCGCCGACGATCCTCTCGCTGCGAACGATGTCGTTCGCCTGGCCGATCTGGCGGAGCGTCGCATCATCACGCTCGCGAACCCCTATCGGCTTCGTCATCGCGTCGACGAGGCGCTGGAACGGGCAGGGGTGGCGCCGGATCGCATCATCGACGTCAACGCCTCGCTGACTGCGCTCTCGCTGGTGCGCGCAGGACTTGGCATTGCCATCGTCGAGCCCGCGACCGTCTGCGGCGTGCCCCTCGATGGCATCGTCATGCGCGTGCTCGACCAGGCCATTCCGTTCCTGTTCGGTGCGATTACGGCGGCGGCGTTGCCGCTCGCACCGACCGTCGCCGCCGTAATCGATGCCGCGCGACTCGAGGCATTGAAGATGCCCGGCTGCCGCCTGCTGGAGGCGAATGGCATCGAAACCTTGGCGGACACGGTTTACGGGCAGGCGGCAATTCCCGAAGGAGCGCCCGCATGAGCGATCTCTCCACACATCCGGACAATCTTCACGCCCTCGAAGCGCGTCTGCGTCAGGACCTCACCTGGCTGGAACTGCCTGCCAAGGCCTGGGTTCCGGCGCGTGAAGTTGATGGCAAGCCTGTCATCGACGTCGTCATCATCGGCGGCGGCATGGCAGGCCTCGTCGCTTCCGGAATGCTGAAGCGCCTTGGCGTCGCCAACCATGTCACCCTCGACAAGGCACCTGCCGGGGAGGAAGGGCCGTGGGTCACTTTCGCCCGGATGCGTACCCTTCGATCTCCCAAACAACTCACCGGTCCCGCGATGGGACTGCCGGCGCTCACCTTCCGGGCCTATTATGAAGCGCGCTTTGGAAGCGCGGCGTGGGTGGCACTCGACCGGGCGCCGCGCGAGACGTGGATGGACTACCTGATCTGGTATCGGAAGGTGCTCGAGCTGCCGGTGCGCAACGGCGTCTCGGTCGATGCGATCCTGCCGCGCGACGACGGCATGCTCGACCTCGCCTGCAGCGAGAATGGCCGCACGGAAACGATCATCGCCCGCCATGTGGTTCTTGCAACCGGCCGCGACGGTCTCGGCGGCCCCCTCGTGCCCGACATCGCCGAAAATATCGATCGCAGGTTCTGGGCGCACACCGCCGATGCGATCGACTTCGCAGCGCTGCGCGGCAAGCGGGTAGGGGTGATCGGTGCGGGTGCGTCGGCGATGGACAATGCCGCGACGGCGCTCGAAGCCGGTGTCGCCCGCCTCGACATGTTCGTCCGCCGCAAGGAACTGCCGCGGATCAACAAGTTCACCGGCATCGGCAGCCAGGGCGTCGTCCATGGCTTCGCCGGACTGCCGGACGAATGGAAGTGGCGCTTCCTCGACTACGCCATGAGCCAGCAGACGCCACCGCCGCGTCCGAGCGTGCTGCGCGTCAGCTCCTTCGAGCAGGCCCACCTTCATCTCCAAAGCCCGATCACCGGCCTGCAGCAGGACGGCGACCAGCTCCTCGTGACGACGTCGAAGGCCAGCTACCCCCTCGACTTCTTGATCTTCGGGACCGGCTTCAAGATCGATCTGACCAATCGGCCGGAACTGGCCGTCTTCGAACCCCACATCCGACTTTGGCGCGACCGCTTTCCGACGCCGGCCGGGATGGCGAATGCGGAGCTTGAAGGATCGCCCGATCTTGGCGAGGCTTTCGAGTTCCTTGAGAGGGAACCGGGTTCCTGCCCGGTTCTCTCGAAGATTCATTGCTTCAACTTCCCGGCGACCCTCAGCCACGGCAAGCTCACCGGCGACATCCCTGCAATCAGCGAGGGCGCCGACCGCCTGGCGCGCGGCGTCGTCCGATCGCTCTTCGTCGAAGACCGCGAGAAGCACTTTGCAAACCTCCGGGCCTTCGACACGCCGGAACTTCTCGGCGACGAGTGGTTCGATGCCGAGACCGAAGCGCTTTCCGAACTATCTTCCGAAAGGACCTGAGATCCGAAATGCTTGAGATCAAGAACCTGAAGCTGTCCTACGGTCGCACGCAGATCCTGAATGGCGTCGATCTCTCGGTGAAACGAGGTGACGTGGTTTCGATCATCGGTCCCAGCGGAACCGGCAAGACGACGCTGTTGAAGTGCATCAACCATCTAGCGAAGCCGGCATCCGGAACGATTGCCTTCGACGATATCAGGATGGACTTCACGCGGCCGGACAAGACCGCCGTTCGGGCGATCCGTCTGCGCACCGCGATGGTGTTCCAGCAGTTCAACGTCTTCAAGAACATGACGGTTATTCAGAACGTCATGGATCCGCTGATGGTCGTACAGGGCAAGGCCAAGGACGAAGCCCGCGCCATCGCGCTGCAGGAGCTTGAGCGGGTGGGGCTTTCCGACAAGCTCGACAACTACCCGTCGCAGCTTTCCGGCGGGCAGCTCCAGAGAACGGGCATCGCCAGAGCGCTCGCGGTCAAACCGGACGTGATGCTCTTCGACGAGCCGACCTCGTCGCTCGATCCCGAACTCGTGAACGAGGTTCTCAAGGTGATCAAGGATGTCACGTCCTCGGGCATCACCTCGCTTCTCGTCACGCACGAGATGCAGTTCGCCAAAAACATCTCGAACCGCATCGTCTTCATGGACCGGGGTGTCGTCGCAGCCGACGGCAGTCCGTCCGAAATCTTCGACACGCCGTCCAACCCGCGCCTCGCTCAGTTTCTCAATTCCGAACGCGCGATCCAGTAAGAAAGGATGCCTGAAATGACTTCCATGAGTTCAATCTCCCGCCGTGGTCTCGGTCTCGCCGTAGCAGGCGTCGCGATCGCGTTCGCAACCGCGTCCTTCGCCGAGGACGTTCGGACGATCAAGATCGCCACCGCGGCGGAATCGAAGCCGCTCTCCTGGGGCGCGATCGGCGTCGAACCGCAGGGCTACGAGCCCGACGTCTTGAAGGCGATCAACGCCAAGCTGCCGCAGTACAAGTTCGTGATGGAGGGTGCTGCCGACATCGCGCAGGAGACGGGCCTCGCGACCGGCAAGTACGATGTCGCAACCGGCGGCTACTACCGTGCTCCCGCCCGCGAAAAGCAGTTCCTCATTCCGGAAGCGCCGATCGGCGCCAGCCTGATCAAGATCTACAGCCGCAAGGACAGCGGCATCAAGGAGATGAAGGGTCTCGTCGGCAAGAAGATCGTGCCGGTGACGGCGGGCGGCGGCATCTACAAGTTCGCGACCGCATGGCAAGAGCAGAACCCCGACTACAAGATCGAGATCACGGCTTCGAGCGCCGGCATTCCCTATCCGGATCGCCTGAAGGAGGTCGAGAACGGCAAGTATGACGCGCTCGTCCTGCCGTCGAATCTCGGCGAGCAGACCGTGATCGACCAGCAGAAGCTGAATGTCCAGGCAAGTGAGCCGGTCGCG
The DNA here is from genome assembly GCF_017948245.1 of Rhizobium sp. NLR16a. NCBI lineage: Bacteria > Pseudomonadati > Pseudomonadota > Alphaproteobacteria > Hyphomicrobiales > Rhizobiaceae > Rhizobium > Rhizobium sp. NLR16a. Next base: position 319,286 of record NZ_CP072867.1, read on the forward strand.
ATCAACAATACCTTCGTGCTCATCCACCGCTCGGAAGAGAACAAGGCGCTCGCCGACGGCATCGACAAGGCTTTGAAGGAGCTCAAGGCCGACGGCACGCTCGCCAAGCTCTCGCAGAAATGGTTCGGCGAGGACATCACCACGTACATGAAGTAACGCCGGGCGTCGAAGCCGGCGACCAGGCCCAAGACTGAAAGAAGGAGCGTTCCCAAGTGGACCTTTCCATAATGATCCCCGAGTTGCTTTCGGCATTGCCGCTGACGCTTGCGATCACATTCACGGCCATGGCCGCCGGCTTCGTGCTGGCATTGATCGCGACGACGTTCCGGGTGCGCAGGATCCTTGTGATTAGCCAGTTGGCCGACCTCTACGTATCCTATGCGCGCAGCGTTCCCGTCGTCCTTCAGTTGTTCGTCGCCTTCTACGGGCTCCCCGTGCTCGTCGGCCTATTCGGTATCGGCGACTTCGTCTCGCCGACGATCGCCGCCATGCTGGGCCTCAGCCTCTACCATGGCGGCTATCTCTCGGAGGTCATGCGTCCGGCCTATCTCGCAGTCGAGCGAGGCCAGCACGATGCGGCGGACAGCTTGGGCTACACCTTCCGCCATAAGCTGCTGCGCGTCATCGCTCCGCAGGCCGTCCATATTGCGCTGCCGGGGTATGGAAACTCGATCATCTACCTGATCCACAACGTGGCGCTTGTCATGTACATCGGCGCGGCCGACGTCATGGCCACCGCCCACCTCGTCATGGAGCGGGACTACAACCAGTATCAGTTCGAGACCTACCTCGTACTGGCGGTGCTGTACTCGGTCCTTTGCCTCATCGCCTGGGCGACCGTTCGGCTCTTCGAGCGCCGCTCCGGCAGGTACGTACCAGGCGAAAAGACAGTCCGTGCCCCATTGATGGCCAGCGTCTGATCGAGGAAGGAAGTCATGATTTTCGACAGCGAAGTTCTTCTCCCTGACCTTTATGAGATCCTGGGCGCTGTGCCGCTGACGCTTGTCATGGCGCTCGCCATCTTCGTCCTGTCGACGGTCGTCGGCAGCTTGTTCGCCATGGTCGAGTATCAGAGGATCCCGGTGCTCCGCCAGCTCGTGATCGCCTACAAGGTGGCGTTCAAGGGCGTCCCGATGGTGGTGGTGATCTTCCTTGCCTATTATGGACTTCCGTCGACGCTGCGGTTCCTCACCTCGCTCGTCGGCGTGGAGTACAATGGTCACTCGACGCCGAACTGGGTGACGCTCATCGTCGCCCTGACGGCCTGCGTCGCGGCTTTCCAGGCGGAGGTGGTCAAGGGCGCGCTGAACTCGTTCGACACGGGGCAGGCGGACGCCGCCTATTCGCTCGGCTACAAGAAGAGCCAGCTCTTCCGCCGGGTCATGCTGCCGCAGGTTATCGTCGCGGCCATCCCGGATCTCGCCAACTCCTTCATGGTGATCATGAAGGCGCTGTCGCTAGGATTCGCCATCGAGGTGGTCGACATCTTCGCACAGTCGCAGTTGACCGCGGCGCTGAACTTCTACTATCTCGAAGCCTTCCTGGTTGCCGTGGTGATCTACATGGTGATCGCCTATGCCGTGACCCAAATCGCCGACAGAACGGAACGAGCGCTCAGAATACGAACCTGAGGGGCATAGGCGCGTTGCAGCTGACGCTGCTCGCGCCCGCGGCGCAGCGTCAGCGCTGCGTTTTACGGGCGGTAGCCGATGAACTTCCGCCCGAGGCAGGCAGTGCACTTCAGGATTCCTCGGGCGGCTTGAGATGGCGGAACTGCAGCAACAGCAAGAGGTCGTATATGATCTTCAGGCCGGCGCAGATGACAAACGGCCAGGCCCGATAAGACGCGGCAAAAAGAGCACCTGCCAGCGCAGGGCTGGCCGCCGATGCGAGGCTGCGCGGCACCGATGTGAAGCTTGCGGCAGCGGCTCGCTCCGCCTCAGTGACAACAGCCATCACGTAGGAAGAACGGGTTGGCACATCCATCTGCGAAAGCGCGGCCCGGACCAGCAGCAAGGCAAGCACCAGTGGCAAGGTGGGGGCGAATGCGGCAAGGCCGAGGGCAAGGCTGGACGGGATGTGGGTGAACACCATGGTGTTCACGAGTCCAATCCGCTTCGATAGCCGGGCGGCGACAGGAAACGAAAACGCCGACAGCACGCCCGTCCAGAAGAAAAACACTCCAGCCTCGGATAGCGAAAGATCGAATCGTTCGAACAGCCACAGCGCGAGCAAGGACTGGACCACGAAACCTCCGGCAAAGGCATCGAGACTGAAGAGGGCTGCGAGCTTCATGACAATGGCCCGCGAAGGCCCGAGTGCCGCCGGCTTGTGGTCTTCGTGCGTCACCGGGCGAGGCGGTATGCGGGCATAAAGAAGGCCGCCGAGAATGCCGACGAGCGCATAGACAACGAACATCAGCCTGATCGAACTCAGTTGCGTCATCCCGAGCCGCATCATGACATCTGGCAGCGCCGCAGCAAGCGCGCCGCCGGCGCTTGCGAGCGCCCCGACCAAGCTATAACGCGCAAACATTCTCGTTCGATCGGCGTTGGTCACCTCCCGGGCCAGGACCGCATGTTCAAGCGGCACGAAGATGCTCACGCTGCCTGCCGACGGATTGATCGTACCGGCAAAGGCGACGGCGAGCAGCAGCGCATAGTCGCTGATCATCGGCATAGCGAGACCGGTGGCGACCATCAGGCCGGCGGCGGCCAAAAGCAGGCGGCGGAGATCATGATGCGCGCCGAGAAAGCCGATGATGATCGTCAAAAGTGCGGATCCGAAGAGGGATGTCGTCGCAATGACGCCGACCTGCAGGGGCGAAAATCCAAGAGCAAGGAGATAGACCGGCAACAGGATGGCCACGAAACCGTCGCCGAAGTCGCGCAAGGAGCGCGCTGCAAAAAGCCATGTCGTCGGCTGAACGCTTCGGGCCTGTCCCATTGTCCTCGATCTCATCCTGCTTTCCGAAAATCAATTCCGATTTTCGGGCCGATGCGCCAGATCCACCCTACTTTTTAACCGCGCGCGGGCGCCAGCTGAGAACCGTTATTTCCGGTGGAATTTCTGCGACGCTGCGAAGGCCCGGCCGATGTCGAAGGAGGGCAGTTGCAGCGGCGTACGGGACTCGCGGAAAACCAGACCGACGAGCTTATCGACGACCAGGATGAAGCCGAGCGCCAGACCGAGATAAAGCAGAGCGGCGATGAGCAGGAGCGATATTTCCATGGCTCACACGTTGGAAGCGTGGCTGCGGGCGGCAAGAGGCGCGACGACGAGCATTTCGATACGATCGTTCATGGCTGCCTCCCTCGTTTCGCCATAAACAGTTTTTGTATGATCCCCGGCTTGCGGGCGAAGGCTCAATTTTTTCGGAGGCCTCAAAGCTTGCAGCGTCATCCGGCCCTTGTTCACCCCCCGCGCGGAAAACCCGCCTGCAAGCTTCCATAAAACACAGATGATTCAGACATATGACAAAGAGAGGCCGAAGGGCGCCACGGTGACGCCCTTTCAACGATGTCAGCGGTTTTCAATATTCAGGTCGCCGTCTTGCGGCTTGCAGTCCGCTTGGGCGCCGGCGTGACGACGCCGTTCGTCTTGGCGCCTGGGGCGGCCTTCGTGGTCGTTGCGGCGCGCTTGACCCTGGGTTTGGCCTCTTTGCCGTTGGAAGAGGAGCCTTCGAGCGCGTCGCGCTCGTGGCGTGCCTGTTCCCAATGGATGGAATCCCGCCCTGTCGGATAGCCCTCTTCTTCCCAGAGGGCGTATGCACGTTTCTTGATCCACTCTTCCCGAGTTTCTGCCATCGCTGATCTCCAGTCACATTTTGCCGTCGTTCGAACGCGATACTGGCAGGATGGTTCCAGAGGAGGAGCCCGGTTTCAAGCGAAATCGAACCGCAACCGCAAATATTTCGCATTGCAGCATATCAAGGTTGAGAATCGGCATTCATCGAAGTTGAAATTCCGCCGCCTTGTGCAGATCTGACACGAATGCCTGGCGCTGCTTTTGCTGCTCGGCCTCATCGCGAATTCTCAGGAGATAAGAGGGGTGGATTGTCACCAGAACCGGGGGATGGTTTGCAGGCTGCAGGACATGACCGCGCTCGGGCGTCAATTTCGCCTTCGGCCCGAGCAGCGCATAGAGGGCGCTCGCGCCCAGCGCCACCACGAGTTTCGGCTGCAGGATGTTGAGCTCCGCGCCAAGCCACCAGGCGCAACGCCTTATCTCGCCGGCATTGGGTTTCGCATGCAGGCGCCGTTTGCCGCGGGGCGTGAACTTGAAGTGCTTGACGGCATTGGTGACGTAGCAGCGTTGACGGTCCAGACCGGACTCGTCGAGACAGAGGTCGAGCAGATGGCCTGCCGGGCCGACAAAGGGCCTGCCGGTGATATCTTCGCGGTCACCCGGCTGCTCACCGACAAGGACGATCTCGGCCTTTCCCGGGCCTTCACCAAAGACGATCTGCGTCGCATTGCGATAAAGGTCACAGCGGGTACAGTCCTCGGCCTGATGCCGGAGTTCGGTAATGCTTTCTGCATCCGCGACTTCGAGCGCCAGGGCAGGACCAATGTTTGCGGCGATGTTCACGATGGCAATCCTCATCTCCTGAGGAGGAATCGATCTCAACCGGGATTGTTCCCGCGATCGAACGGGGACTCCCGGCAAAACAATCCCGAAGAAAAATTTCGCGCCATGGGGGAGCGGCTGCATAATTGAACGCCGCCGTTTCGCGGCTATATTGGCCAGCGATGTTCTATCTCCTGTCGACCTACTGGCCGCATATCCTCTTTGTCGTTTCGATCGCCATGGGAGCCGCGGCGGCGATTCATGCCGCCATGACCAAGGAGGAGGTGCGCGCGGCAATCGGCTGGGTCGGCGTCATCATCCTCTCGCCAATCGTCGGTGCGCTGCTTTACGCGATCGCCGGCATCAATCGCATCCGCCGCAAATCGCTGAGCATTCGCCGCGACGCCCTGCTGCTCGCGCCGGGGACCGACGAGCTGGAGACGTTCGACGCCGACGCCGAGACCGTGATCAGCCAGTTCGGCCGCCGCTTTGCGGCGCTGCAGACGCTGGGCGACCGGGTGACCCGCAACCCGCTGACCTCGGGCAATACGATCGACATGCTGGAGACCGGCGATGAGGCCTATGCCGCGATGAAATCCGCCATCGATGAAGCGAGGCGCAGCATCCTGCTCGAAACCTACATCTTCGACCGTGATGTCATTGGTCTGCGGATCGCCGATGCGCTGATTGCCGCGGTGAAGCGGGGTGTGACGGTCCGGGTGCTGATCGACGCCGTCGGCGCGCGTTATTCGGTGCCGAGCATTCTCGGCCATCTCAAGGAGGGCGGCGTCACCGTCGCCGTCTTCAACGGCAATGTCATCATGGGCTTGCGGCTGCCCTATGCCAATCTGCGCACCCACCGCAAGATCCTGATCGTCGACGGACGCATTGCGCTGACCGGCGGCATGAATATCAGGGCGGGTTTCAGCGAGGAGGCGACGGGCGAGACCTTTGCCCGTGATACGCATTTCAGCGTCACCGGCCCCGTCGTCACCGATCTCTTCGATCTTGCCGCCGAAGACTGGCGGTTCACCACCGACGAACTGTTGAACGACGAGGCCTGGCGCATCGAGCCGCCGCCGCGCAGCCCCGGCGACCCCATCCTAATGCGCATCGTCGCCTCAGGGCCGGACCGCAGCCTCGAGACCAACCATAAGATGCTGATGGGCGCCTTTTCGGTTGCGCGTCAATCGATCCGCATCATGTCGCCCTATTTCCTGCCGGACCGCGAACTGATCAGCGCCCTGGTGACGGCGGCGCGGCGCGGCGTTGAAGTCGATATCGTCGTGCCGGCTCTCAACAATCTCATGCTGGTCGACCGGGCGATGACGGCGCAATTCGATCAGATCCTCAAAAATTATTGCCGCATCTGGCGCTCGACCGGCAGCTTCAGCCATTCGAAGCTTCTGACGATCGACGGCACCTGGGCCTATGTCGGCTCTTCCAACCTCGATCCACGTTCGCTCAGGCTGAATTTCGAGGTCGATCTCGAAGTGCTGAATGAGGGCTTTGCCGCCGAGATCGACGAGCATATCGAGGAAATCCTGAAATCGGCAACGCTGGTGACGCTGGAAGGCTTACGCGCGCGGCCCTTCCCGGTGCGGCTGATCGAGAAGGTCCTGTGGCTGGGTTCGCCCTATCTCTGACGGATTTTTTGCATTCCGACATGGCAAGTTCCGCGCGGCCGCCTATACTGCCGAGTGAGTAGCCTCTTTGATCAACGGAACAAGTGCGCCTCCCGATGCACGCCAGGAAAGACAGTCTTCCCGCCAGCATTCTCGCCTCGATCAGGAGCAGGAAAAAGCGGCTTGACGCGGCGCATATGGAGGCAAGGCCGCGCAGCGCCGGAACGTTGATCGCCTCCTACAATGTCCACAAGTGTGTCGGTACTGATCGCCGCTTCGATCCGGAGCGCACCAGCCGGGTGATCCATGAAATCGGTGCCGACGTGATCGCGCTGCAGGAAGCCGACACACGCTTCGGCGAGCGCACGGGCATTCTCGACCTCGGCCGGCTGGAGCGGGAGACGGGGCTAATCCCTGTGCCGGTCGCCGGAATGGCGAAGGCGCATGGCTGGCACGGCAATGTCGTGCTGTTCAAGAAGGGGCTGGTGCATGACGTGCACCAGGTCAGGCTGCCGGGGCTGGAGCCGCGCGGTGCGCTGGTCGCCGAAATCGAGCTGGAGGAGGGCGGGGTGCTGCGCATCATCGCCGCGCATTTCGGCCTGCTGCGCCACAGCAGAGCCCAGCAGGCCCGGACCCTCGTCGAACTGATCAACGACAGGCACGAGATGCCGACCATCCTGCTCGGCGACCTCAACGAATGGCGGCTCGGCGACCGCTCGTCGCTGAACACCTTCCAATCCGCCTTCGGCGAGCTGCCGCCCGCCGTGCCGAGTTTTCCCGCCGGCCTGCCGCTGCTGGCGCTCGACCGCATCATCGCCAACCGCAAGGGCATCATCTCCGAGGTGGAGGCGCATGATACACCGCTCGCCCGCATCGCCTCGGATCACCTGCCGATCAAGGCGCTCGTTGACCTGACGCCGGTGGGTGGGTAGCATCTCTAAGCTGATGTTTCGAAAGCTCCCGACGAGTATGATGCGTCTGACACTCCTTTGATAACTGCCTCGACTGCGCTTAAGAGGTCGCCCACTCCATCAATGCGTTCTGGGCGTGAAGCAGGAAAGCCTTTGCCTCGCGGAAACGACATGTCGGATTTGATGTCGCGTCTGCGCCACTTCCTGCCTCTCGCCACTGGTGGACAAGGCAAAAAGATTGTGTTGCGGCGCCCTTGGTCGAGGAGCGATGCCGACACCTATAAGGCCGCCAATTCGCCTTCTTCTGCGTCACTGGGCCATGGGTCTGTGACAATCACGTCCGCAGCGATGCCGACGGCGTTCAGAACCGTCAATGCTCCTTATGCGCCTAACTGGCTCAGTCCTGACCAACAGCCGTTGGCCACAAATCGTGATCGTCGGGACTTTGTGGCATACCGAGCTCACGCTGATGACGACGTGCAGCAGGCGCTGATGATTCACATTTGAAAGCAAGTCAAAGGGTCTGCGAATACACGCTGCCGTCATGCGGCGGCCTCGTAGCCTCTAGAAGCCGGGCTCTCAGGGCCTTCAAGCTGAAAGCGTGCGATCATCTCGGTAAGTGCGAGCGCCTCTGACGATAGCTGTTGCGTGGCGGCATTGGTCTCTTCCACCATCGCCGCATTTTGCTGCGTCATACGATCAATATCGTTCACCGACGCATTGATCGAATTGAGTGTCGTCGCTTGATCGCGGCTTGACGCGGCGATCAGTTCAATATGGCCGACGATGTGGACGATCTCGGTGGAAATCTCCATCAGCGCATCGCCAGTGCGGCCGACGAACTCGGAGCCCGACGCAACCTCTCGGACAGAATTGTTGATGAGCTCGCCGATTTCCTTGGCTGCGCGAGCCGATCGCTGCGCCAGCTCCCGCACTTCCTGCGCCACGACTGCAAAGCCCTTGCCGGCCTCGCCCGCTCTCGCCGCTTCGACTCCCGCATTCAGGGCCAAGAGATTGGTCTGGAAAGCGATGGAATCGATGGCGCTGACAATCTGTACGATCTTGCCCGACGCGTCCTCGATCCGTCCCATAGCCGATACTGCGTTTTGGACGACCGAAGCCGAGGCGTCGGCGCCTTGTTTGGCGCGTTGGACAAGCGCCAGCGCTGCTGCTGCCCGTCCTGAAGAGGTGTTGACGGCGGAAGAAATCTCCTCCACAGCCGCTGCGGTTTCTTCAAGAGCAGCCGCCTGCTTTTCAGTCCGACTGGCCAAGTCTTCGACGGCTTCCGCCATCTGGCGGCCATTATTGCTAATGAGGGAAGACGTCTCACGGATCTCGCAGAGGGTCTCTCTGAGACCCGCCACCGACATGTTGAAATCGGTGCGGATCCGATCGAGCTCAGGGGCAAAGGGCGTATCGATCGCAAAATTCAACTGCCCGCGCGACAGCCGCGTGAGCCCTTCCGCCAGCGCCTCGATTGCGGCATCAACCTGAACCTGTGCGTTACGTCGCTCGAGTTCGTTGCGGGCGCGCTCAGATTCTGCCTCACGACGCGCGATCTCGGCCTGTTGTTCCATTTCGACTTTCGACAGCGCATTTTGTTTGAAGACCGAAAGCGCACGGGCCATTTCCCCGATTTCGTCGGCCCGTGTCTCGCCCGTTATTGTGGTGTCGAGCCTTCCCTCGGCGATCTTGCGCATCGCTGCGGTAATCTGGGCGATAGGCCCCTTCAGTGTGAAGACCAGCGCGGCACCTGCGGCCATGGCAATTAGGATGCCGATGACAATCGCGCCGCCGGATATCCTATTGGCCTGTTGACGATCCTGCCCAGCATTTTCCTTCTGCGTCTCGGCGAACTGCGCAAGCAGGTTCCAGGTGTTGTCGATCTGCTCCGCGGCGCGGTCGAACTCAGCAAGCTTGCGGAGCGCACCGTCGGAGAGCGCTGCCGCGTTCGCCGCAAGCAGATCGAGAACGGGTTGAGCCTTCTTCGGAATCTCGGCAAAAACCGGATCGTCGGTCACCACGCCGGCGAGACGGCCGAGCTCGGTCTGATACATGTAGATTGATTGCTGGACTTTCTTCACTCGCGCGTCGTCTGGCTTGCCTGCAAGTTCGGCGAAGCCGACGCGGATCTCGTTATTGCTGTTAACGATAGCACGCAGTTGGTTGCCGACATTCGTCGCCTGAGAGATATCCTTGTCCGACGCGGCAAGCGCGAGTACTGAGGTCCGCATCAGGTCGTCGCCAATTGTCTTGAGACTGTCCCCAATAGCAGCAAGATTAGCGATGGCGGTATCCGTTGTCGGGACATCCAAAGTGTCTGGCGACGCCTTCGAAGCGTTAAGGATGGCATCTACCGCAGCGGCATACTGCGTTGCGAGGGCTTCTCTGTCGGTCCCTATCGCAGGCGAAAGCTGCTCCCTTGTCTTCTGCAAATCGGGCGCATATTTGGCTAGAAGGCTAAGCTTGTCAGCCGACGTTGTAGCGTTCGTATAATCATTGCTAAGTTTTGTCGCAACACTGGCGGCCGCGGTGATGGAGACGGCGTTGCTGAGGCCGCTCTTGTTGGCATTTTCCATCTTTTTCGCACTCGCCATCAGCATGAACGAGCGCTTGCCAACCTGCCCTTGCAGGTCAAGAAGCGCCGCGGAAGCAGCGTCCACGTCGCTGAGAATTTTCTGCTGTCCCGTTTCGATTTGCCAGATCGCTTCGATCTTTTGCGGGATGATTTGCGACTGATCGAGCGCGCGGTCGAGAAGCCCCACATCGGTCGTCGGCCTTAGAGTCTCGATCGTCTGCTTCAGGTTTGCCAATTGCTCTCGGGCGTCCGCAAGCGCGGTGTCACGAGCTTCCTGCGACGGCTTCATCAGAAAGCCGGTCATGCTTGAAGAAACAAGCTTGAACCCGTTCAGAGACTGCAAAATATGGTTGGAGATCTCCATCCGACCTTCGAGAAGGCTCGACGCGTAGTACCCCGTCAACCCTACTGCGCATAGGCTAATGACGAATGGCGCCAAAAGCGCGAGCACCTTCGTCTGAATGCGAGCCCGCCACATCAACCCACGTACCATATATGCACCCCCCAAATTTGAGGTAAAGCTGCCATCCTTTTCTTAAGGACCGATGAAGGGACTAGGCGTCGCCTCTGTTGCCGCCGCGGAGAACAACACCGGACAAATCGCGAAACGGAGGCTGCCGAATTGCGGGTGTCATTCGGTATGGCGATGGCATGCCATGCATCTCCCTTGTAAGCCCCGGGCGAGCCGGAAGGCTTACGTGATCACGAGACGGAGAAGCGAAAGCCGAATTGACAATTCATCAGGCGTCCATGATCGCTCGATATGGATGTCAAGGTTTTGCGCTATCCTTTGCTCCAGGATGCTTTCAAAGCCGAAGAGGGCTGGGTCGGATCTGCATTCATCCGTCCGTGCCTGTCGCCGACGGAGAGTGCTCCGTACTTCGCAGCGTTCGTTGCGACTTCGTGAAACAGGAGCGCGAGATTGTGAAAATCGCGGTTCGGGCAGGTCGCAGGCGCCGACGCTTTAGGCGCTCCCGGTGACGGGGCAATCCTTGCCAAGGTCCTGTTATAATGTGCTTGGCCAAATCAGCTGAGTTTTAATTCAAGGTGCCTTTCAGGAGGCTGCCCTGGTACGTGGTGACCTACCGACGCAAAATGGCAAACCGTAGAACCGCTTCTGCCCAGGGAGCGACGCAGCAAGATCGGCCTTATTATAAAGAAGCTTGACGTCTTGCCCCGTTTGCGAAATGCTAAGATGTCAGACCAATTCAGATCTGGCTGCCTGATAGAAAAAATGGGGAACCATGAAGGCAAATCGTAGCGACAGGCCGGTGATCCGGCCGCTTCCCGTCATGGACCGGGCGCGTCAGGTGACCGATGCGCTGGCGGATTATGTGGAGGAAGCGCGGTTGCAGGCGGGTGATCGGCTGCCGGCCGAGCGGGAGCTGATGGCGGCCCTTGCCGTTGGCCGTTCGACCATTCGCGAGGCGATCCGGCATTTTCAGGCGCTCGGCGTTATCGAGACACGCAAGGGCAGCGGCACCTATCTCTTGAAGCCGGTTTCCCGGGCGACGATCCATATGCCGCTGTCTTTCGACGCGGCGCATCTGCGCGATGCGCTGCTGCAGACGCTGGAGGTTCGCCGCGGCATCGAATGCGAGGCGGGCATGGTCGCCGCCCGGCGGCGCACGACAAGAGACCTCGTCGTCATCGAGGAGAAGCTCAACGAGATGGAGCGGGTGCACCTGGAGAAGGGCACATCCGGGCCGGAGGATCTCGCCTTCCATCTCGCCGTCTACGACGCCACCCACAACCCGCTGTTTCGCCAGCTTCTCGAGCAGATGCGCGAGACATTCGAGCGCTTCTGGGAGCATCCGTTCGACCGGCAGGATTTCGCTCGCCGGTCCTTTCCCTTTCACCGCACGCTTTTTAACGCGATCGCCGCTCGGGATGCCGAGGCGGCGCGGGCGGAGACATTGAAAATTCTCGATATCGTCGAGGAAGACATCAAGGAAATGTCCAAATGAGCAACGGCGCAGACCCGTTCGATCTTGCTTCCCTTATCACCGCCCACGACGACGGCAACTTCGCCGACGCCGTCGTGCCGCCGATCTTCCAGACCTCGCTTTTCACCTTTTCCGATTATGACGAAATGATCACCGTCTATCGCGGCGAGAAGGTGCGGCCGACCTATACGCGCGGGCTGAACCCGACGGTGCGCGCCTTCGAGGAAATGCTGGCCAAGCTCGAAGGTGCGGAGGATGCGCTGGGTTTTGCGAGCGGCATGGCGGCGATCTCGTCGGCGGTGCTGAGCTTTGTCGAGCCGGGCGACCGCATCGTCGCCGTCCGGCATGTTTATCCCGATGCCTTCCGCCTGTTCGGCACCATCCTGACGCGGATGAAGATCGAGGTGACCTATGTCGACGGCCGCGACGAGGAGGCGGTGGCGAAGGCGCTGCCCGGTGCCAAGCTCCTCTACCTGGAAAGCCCGACGAGCTGGGTCATGGAGGTGCATGACGTCGGGGCGCTCGCAGCCCTTGCCAAGCGACACGGCGTCGTCTCGATGATCGACAACAGCTGGGCGAGCCCGTTCTTCCAGCGGCCTCTGACGCTCGGCGTCGATCTCGTCATCCATTCCGCCTCCAAATATCTTGGCGGCCACAGCGACGTGGTGGCGGGCGTCATCGCCGGCTCGAAGGCGATGATTGCGCGCGTCAAGGCCGAGGCCTATCCTTATCTCGGCGGCAAGCTTTCGCCCTTCGACGCCTGGCTGTTGATCCGCGGCCTGCGCACGCTGCCGCTGCGGATGAAGGCTCATGAAGCCTCCGCCCTGGAGATCGCCAGACGGCTGCAGAAGCTCGATGTGGTGGAGACGGTCTGCCACCCCGGGCTTGCCAACCGTCTGCCCGCCGGGCTCCACGGCACGTCGGGCCTGTTTTCGTTCATTTTCCGAGAAGGCGTCGATATCCGCGCCTTCGCCGATCGCCTCAAGCTCTTCAAACTGGGAGTGAGCTGGGGTGGGCATGAAAGCCTGATCGTACCGGGCGAGGTGGTGCTTCAGCAGAAGGCACAGCCGAATTCCGCGCAAACTTTTGGAATTCATGCGCGATCCGTACGCCTCCATGTCGGCCTCGAAGGAACCGAGGCCCTGTGGAGGGACATCGAGGAGGCGCTCGCCGCCGCCTCATAATCCTGAAACCAGAGAGAACCTGACAAGAGAGACCTATAAGGGGGAACTGAGCATGAAAAAGCTGATAATCTCGACACTCTTTGCTTCGATGATGGCGGGTACGGCGTTCGCCGATACGACGCTGAAGTTGGTCGAAGTCATCACCAGCCCGGAGCGCACAGAAACGCTGAAATCGATCGTCGGCAAGTTCGAGGCCGCCAATCCCGGCACCAAGGTCGACATCATCTCGCTGCCCTGGAACGAAGCCTTCCAGAAATTCGCCACCATGGTGTCAGCCGGTGACGTGCCCGATGTGATGGAGATGCCCGATACCTGGCTGTCGCTTTATGCCAATAACGGCATGCTCGAAAGCCTTGAGCCCTATCTCGAAAAATGGGAGCACACCAAGGAGCTGACGCCGCGCGCGCTCGAGCTCGGCCGCGACGTCAAGAATACTGCCTACATGCTGCCCTACGGCTTCTATCTCAGGGCGATGTTCTACAACAAGAAGCTGCTTTCGGAGGCTGGTGTCGCCGCGCCGCCGAAGACGCTGGACGAGTTTACTGCCGCGTCCGAAAAGGTCTCCAAGCTGCCGGGCAAATATGGCTACTGCATGCGCGGCGGCCCGGGCGGCCTCAATGGCTGGATGATCTTCGCCGCCACGATGGCGGGCGACAACAAGTACTTCAAGGAAGACGGCACCTCGACCATGAACAGCCCCGGCTGGGCAAAGGGCATCGAGTGGATGGTCGATCTCTACAAGAAGGGCTATGCGCCGAAGGACAGCGTCAACTGGGGCTTCAACGAAGTCGTCGCCGGTTTCTATTCCGGCACCTGCGCCTTCCTCGACCAGGATCCGGACGCGCTGATCGCCATCGCCGAACGCATGAAGAAGGAGGATTTCGGCGTTGCGCCGCTGCCGAAGGGGCCTGACGGCAAGTCCTTCCCAACCATCGGCTATGGCGGTTGGTCGATGTTTTCGACGAGCGCCAACAAGGATCTCTCCTGGAAGCTGATCGCCACACTCGAAGGGCCGGAAGGCAATATCGAGTGGAACAAGCGCATCGGCGCCCTGCCGGCCTATACCGCGGCCGAAAAGGATCCCTTCTATGCCGGTGACCAGTTCAAGGGCTGGTTCGAGGAACTGGCGGATCCGAACACCGTGCCGACCGTCATGCCGACCTATCTGGAAGAGTTCGCCTTCTTCAAGGATTCGCTGGCGATCAAGACCTCGCAGCAGGCCTTGCTCGGCGACATCTCGGCGAAGGATCTGGCGGATCAGTGGGCGGATTATCTGACCAAGGCGCAGCAGAAGTTCCTGAGCAAGAAGTAGTGAAAAAAGGGGGCTTCGAGCTGGGGGCCCCCTCATCCGCCTGCCGGCACCTATGGCTGGGTCGAGCCACTGGTCTCGACCCGTCCTTCGGACCCCCGCTGGGGAGAAGAGACTCGTGGCGGCGCCTCATTCCCCTTCTCCCCAGCGGGGAGAAGGTGGCCCGAAGGGTCGGATGAGGGGGCTCCGGTCTCTTCGTTCAGAAGCGTCACAAATTCCCAACCGGGTAAGACAATGGAAACCGCAATCCGATGACCATTTCCGCCGATATGCTCGACATGCGTCGCGACCGCAGGCCGTGGCTGCGTCGTCTTGCCGATGCTTCGGAGCCCTATCTCTACAGCGCGCCGTCGCTGATCCTGATCATTGCGGTGATGCTGGTGCCGCTGACGCTCGGGCTGTCCTATGCCTTCCGCGATATCCAGCTGCTCAATCCCTTTTCCGGCGGCTTCATCGGGCTCGAGCATTTCCGCGAGTTGTCGAGCGACGCGGCCTTTTACGGCGCGCTGAGGAACACGCTGTGGTGGACCGGCGCCTCCGTCGTCTTGCAATTCATCTTCGGCCTCATTCTGGCGTTGCTGCTCGACAAGCCGTTCCCGGGCCGGGCGATCGCACAGGCGCTGGTTTTCCTGCCCTGGGCGGTGCCGTCCTTTCTCGCCGGTCTCAACTGGGCCTGGCTGTTCAATCCGGTCATCGGGCCGATCCCGCACTGGCTCTTCGCACTCGGGCTGATGCATGAGCCGGGCAACATTCTCTCCGATCCCGATCATGCGATGTGGGGGCCGATCGTCGCCAATGTCTGGTGGGGAATTCCCTTCTTTGCCATCACCCTGCTTGCGGCGCTGCAGGCGATTCCGCGCGATCTCTACGAGGCCGCCTCGATCGATGGTGCCGGCTGGTTTCAGCGTTTCCGCTCGATCACCCTGCCGTTTCTGGCGCCGACGATCGCCATCACCGTGCTGCTCCGCACCGTCTGGATTTCCAACTTCGCCGATCTCATCGTCGTCATGACCAATGGCGGCCCGGCCGACCGGACGCAGATCGTCGCGAGTTATATCTTCACCACGGCCTTCAAGCGGCTCGATTTCGGTTATGCCTCGGCGATTGCACTGGTGCTGCTGGCGCTGCTGCTCGCCTATTCGATGCTGATCATCCTGCTGCGGCAGACGCTGTTGAACAAGGATTGAGACCATGAAACGATCAATCCTTCCCACCATCGCGCATCGCTTAGCGATCCTCTGCTACATCGCCTTCGCGCTCTTCCCGCTGTTCTGGCTGCTCAAGGTCTCGGTGACGCCGAACGATCTGCTCTATACGGAAGGCGTGCGCATGTGGCCGTCGCGCACGAGCTGGGATCATTATGCCTTCGTGCTGCAGCACAGTGCCTTTCCCACCTTCTTCAAGAACAGCCTGATCGTCTCGGCCTCGACGGCGGTGACGGTGACGATCTGCGCCTCGCTCTCGGGCTACGCGCTGTCGCGCTTCAATTTCCGCGCAAAATACTGGATCGTCGCGCTGATGCTGCTGACCCAGATGTTTCCGCTCGTCATGCTGGTCGCGCCGATCTTCAAGATCCTGTCGCCCCTGCATCTGACCAACAGCCTGACCGGGCTCGTCATTGTCTACTCCGCCTTCAACGTGCCCTTCGCCACCTTCCTGATGCAGTCCTTCTTCGACGGCATCCCCAAGGATCTCGAAGAGGCGGCGATGATCGACGGGGCGACGCAGTTCACGGCCTTCCGCCAGATCATCCTGCCCCTGACGCTGCCAGGCATCGCCGCGACGCTCGGCTTCGTCTTCACCGCCGCCTGGAGCGAACTGCTGTTTGCGCTGATGCTGATCAACGGCAATGATGCGGCGACCTTCCCTGTGGGACTTCTAACCTTCGTTTCGAAATTCTCGGTGGATTTCGGGCAGATGATGGCGGCGGGCGTCATGGCGCTCATTCCGGCCGGCCTCTTCTTCCTGCTCATCCAACGATATCTCGTCCAGGGCCTGACGGCCGGCGCGGTCAAGGGTTAAACAGAATGGCATCGATCGATATCCAGAATATCCGCAAAGCCTATGGCCACGTGCAGGTGCTGCACGGCGTCGACCTCGAGATCAGAGATGGCGAATTCGTCGTGCTCGTCGGTCCCTCCGGCTGCGGCAAGTCCACGCTGTTGCGGATGATCGCCGGGCTGGAGGACGTCACATCGGGTGAGATCCGTATTGCGGGCGCCCGTGTGAACGAACTGCATCCCAAGGACCGCGACATCGCCATGGTGTTCCAGTCCTATGCGCTCTATCCGCACATGAACGTCGCCGGCAATATGAGCTACAGCCTCAGGCTGCGGAAGACCGCCAAGGAGAAGATCACCAGCGCGGTGGCGGCGGCCGCCGCCAAGCTCGGTCTCGATCCGCTGCTCGAACGGCGGCCGAAGGCGCTCTCCGGCGGTCAGCGCCAGCGTGTCGCGATGGGCCGCGCCATCGTGCGCCAGCCGAAGGCCTTCCTGTTCGACGAACCACTGTCCAATCTGGATGCGCGGTTGCGCGAACAGATGCGCGCCGAAATCAAGAAGCTGCATGGCGAGTTGAAGGCAACCTCGATTTATGTCACCCATGACCAGATCGAGGCGATGACGCTCGCCGACCGGATCGTCGCCATGCACGGCGGCGTGGTGCAGCAGGTCGGCAGTCCGCTCGAACTCTACGATCGCCCCGCCAACCTCTTCGTCGCCGGTTTCATCGGTTCGCCGGGGATGAATTTCCTCGACGCCACCTATGAAGCAGGCGGCGTCAAGCTGAAGGATGGGACGATCGTGCCGCTGGCAAGGCCGCTGCCGCTTGCAGACGGCGCGAAGGTGATGCTCGGCATCCGGCCGGAGCATGTGCTGATGACGAGTGACGGGACGGGGCTTGGCACCGATGTGGAGCTCGTCGAACCCACCGGCTTCGGCATTATCCTGCACCTCACCCTCCATGGCCTGCCCTTCAAGATCTTCACTCTGGACCGCGAAGCGTTGAAGGCGGGGCCGAAGGTCAATGTCGCCTTCCCGCCCCAATATCTGCATGTGTTCGACGGCGAGGGACAACGCATCGATTGAGCAGCCGAGCTCCTCAGGCGTCCCTATCTGCTGGTTGCTGTCATTGTAAAAAGCACCCCGAGAGAAAAAGATCGATCAGATTCAACGGGATGAGCGAGACTCGGAAAACGCGTGGATGATTCTTGCTAAGCTATTGAAATTTGATTCGTTTTGATTCGGAACCAATCGTAAAGTGATTCGGTTGACTCGCACTGGTTGCGGCAGGAGCGCGTGCGAAATGGTTGCCCCGAGAGCGAATTGGAAAGGCTTCATCAAGTTCGGGGAGGTGGCCTTCCCCGTGGCCCTTTACACCGCCGCCTCCACATCCGAGCGGATCGCGTTTCACACACTGAACAGGAAGACCGGCAACCGGGTGCGCCGAGAATTCGTTGACGGCGAGACCGGAGACCCGGTCGAGCGCGAGGACCAGGTCAAGGGTTTTGAGATTGAGGACGGCCGCTATGTCGTGCTCGAGCCCGAGGAAGTCTCGGCCGCCATTCCTGAAAGCGACAAGACGCTGAAGGTGGAGGCGTTCATTCCTTTTGACGAGGTCGACGACGTCTATTTCGACAAGCCTTACTATCTGGCTCCCGACAAGATGGGCAGCGACGCTTTCAAACTCCTGAGGGATGGTATGGAAAAAGCCAAGGTCGCGGCCATTGCCCGAACGGTGCTGTTCCGCCGCCTGCGAACTCTCCTCATCCGCCCCCATGGCAAAGGGCTGGTCGGCTCAACCTTGAACTTCGATTATGAGGTTCGCTCCTCGGAGAAGGCATTCGAGGAGATGCCGGATCTCAAGATCGAAGGCGAGATGCTGGAGCTTGCCAAGCACATCATCAACACCAAGAAGGGCGAGTTCGACCCGAAGCAGTTCGACGACCGATATGAAGCGGCCGTCGGCGAGCTGGTGAAGGCCAAGATCGAAGGCCGCACCCTTCCGAAGAAAAAGGCGCCGCCGGCTCCCAAACCGAGCGACCTGCTACAGGCGCTACGCGAAAGCGCCGGCATGGCGACGCCGGCCAAGGCGAAGCGCACCGCTGCAAATGCCAATGCCGGAAAGAGCAGGCAGAAGGCCGCGCGCGCGTCGACGACGAAACCACGCAGCCCGGCCGGCGCTCACCAGCGCCGCGCCGGGTGATCGGAGGTTTCCATGGCGATCCGGCCTTACTGGAAAGGTTACCTCAAACTGTCGCTCGTCACCTGCCCGGTGCAGATGATGCCGGCCACTTCTGAAAATGAGAAGGTGCGTTTTCACACGCTCAATCGCGCCACCCAGAACCGCGTCGTCAGCCACTATGTCGACGCCGTCACCGGCAAGGACGTGAAAGATGAAGACGAAGTAAAAGCCTATCAGCGCGGTGAGAACGAATATGTCTTGCTTGAGGACGATGAGTTGGAGAACGTTGCGCTTGAAAGCACCAAGACGATCGATATTGAAGTCTTTACGCCGCGCAACACCGTCGAATGGATCTGGCTCGACACGCCCTACTATCTTTCACCCGACGATCCGGTCGGCCAGGAGGCATTCTCGGTGATCCGCGACGCGATGGCCGCCGAGGACATGGTCGGCATCTCGCGGCTGGTGATTGCGCGCCGCGAGCGGGCCGTGATGCTGGAGCCTCGCGGCAAGGGCATCGTCCTTTGGACCCTCCGTTACGGCGACGAGGTGCGCGACGCTGAGAACTATTTCGATAGGGTGGACGATCAGCCGGCGGACAGCCAGATGATGCCGCTGGTCCAGCAGCTCATCAAGAAGCAGACGCAGCACTGGAACCCGAAGATGGCCTCCGACCCGGTGCAGGACAGATTGCTCGAGCTTATCGAAGCCAAGAAGAAACAGATGAAAAAGCCTGTCAAGGCCAAGTCCAAGGGAAGGGAGAAGCCAGAACCGGCTCCCAGCAACGTCATCAACATCATGGAGGCGCTGCGCAAATCCGTCGATGCCGAGAACCGATCCGGCAGGCATTGAGTGATGACCAGACCACGGCGCCCCTCCGCCCCCCTGCTTCGCGATTCCAATTCCGCGATACACTCGCGACCTGTCCGTCGGCGTGATCCCGACCAGCCAAACCTGCCGTTCGATGCAATGCCGTTGAGAGTGGAGCCGTGCCTGGCCTTGCTGAAGCAGACGGTGCCGCAAGGGCCGGATTGGCTTTACGAGGTGAAGTGGGACGGCTACCGATTGGCGGTCCACATCCAGCCAAAGGCTATTCGTATTCTCACCCGCGGCGGCCATGACTGGACCCACCGTTTTCCAAGCATCGCCGCAGCAGCAAAAGAGCTCGGTGTGTCGAGCTGCATTCTCGACGGAGAAGCCGTCGTCCTCGATGAAGAAGGTCGCTCGGACTTCGGAGCCTTGCAGCGCTCGCTCGGCGGCAGGGGCGGCAAGCGGATCTCGACCGAATCCATCTTCTACGCCTTCGATCTGTTGTATCTCGACGGTCACGACCTGACGCGGACGGAACTGTCGGTGCGCCGTCATCTTCTGGAGGATCTGGTCCCTGAGACCGACGACGGCGCCATTCGGTTCTCGCACGAACTGGATCTGGGTGGCGAGGAACTGCTCGAACACGCATGTCATCTGGGCCTCGAAGGCATCATTGCCAAGCGCAGTGACAGCCCTTACCGGAGTGGCCGGCTGGGTGACTGGCAGAAGATCAAGTGCGTTCAGAGCGACAGTTTCATGATCGTCGGTTACGAGGAATCCGCCAGCACGCGCGGCGGGCTCGGCAGTCTTTTGCTTGCAGGCCGAAAGGGCAACGACTGGATTTACGTCGGATCCGTCGGCACGGGGTTCAACCGAACCGAGGCGGAATATTTGCGCAAGACGTTGAACCGCCTCCAGACGAAAAAACCCGTCGTGCCGCTGAAAGGAAAGCGCCTCGTCTTTTCCCAACCGACCTTGATTGCCGAGATCGAGTTTCGCGGCTGGACGCGTGAGGGCAGCCTACGGCACCCCTCATACAAGGGCCTTCGCGAGATCCAGGATAACGCCGCCGTCTTCGATTTGACTGATGCCACTTCAATCAGATGAGTGCCGCGGGCCATCAGCCGTGTCAGGCGGCATGCTTGCCGGTGCGGCCGAGCCTCTTGATCGCTTGCTCCAAGGGACGCTGCCCCTCGCAATAATCCTTCCAGGCGGACGACTTCGACAGCAAAGCAGGCACGGTTCGGATCGTGAACCTTTTGGGGTCGAGGTCTGATTTCACCTGTGCCCACGTCAGAGGCATTGACACCGTCGCCCCTGGGCGGGCCCGAGGGGAGAGTGGTGCCACGGCCGTCGCCATGCGATCATTGCGCAGGTAATCGAGGAAAATGCGACCGCCCCGCAGGCTCTTGGTCATCTTGATCAGGTAGAGATCGGGATTGTTCCGGGCCATCTGCTGGCAGACGTCGTGCGCGAAGCCCTTTGCCTCCGGCCATGACAACGGTTTTCGTTTGTTGACTGCAAGCGGGGTCACGACATGCAAGCCCTTGCCGCCGGTCGTCTTGCAGAAGCTGATCAATCCGAGGTCTTCCAGCCGATCGCGCATTTCGCGGGCAGCGGCAACAACCGTGGAAAAGGGAACGTCGGGCCCGGGATCGAGATCGAATACCAGGCGACCAGGCACTTCCGGTTGGCCGGGTTCGCAGTTCCACGGATGGAGCTCGAGCGCCGCGATCTGGGCGACCGCCGCAAGCCCTTCGATGCGATCGATCTGCAGGTAAGGCTTCTTGTCGCCGAATACCTTCACCAATTCGAGCAGGTTGGATTGCCCCGGCATCGCATGACGCTGGAAGAACTGCTCGCCGCCAATCCCGTCCGGGGCGCGGATGATGGAGCAGGGCCTGCCCTTGAGGTGGCCGATCATCCAGTCGCCGACCGCCTCGTAATAGCGGGCCAATTCCTCCTTTGTCACCGGCTCACCATCATTGGCATCCGGCCACAATGGTTTGTCCGGGCTTGAAATCAGCACACCCATGACATTGGCCTTCTGACCCCCGCGGCGCGTCGATTTTGGTGCGGCCCGCGGAGCCGTCTCCGCAATCTCGGCCTTGGAGGATCTTAACGGTCGCTCCGCCTCGACTTCCCTGGCCGGCTTGTCTTCACGCAAGCCCTTGAAGGCGGCCTGCCGGACGAGACCGTCGGCGGTCCAGCCCTCGAATTCAATCTCGGCGACAAGCTCGGGCTTCACCCATACGACTTCAGCCTGCTTCTTCGGAGCGCCGACACCTGTGAACGGCGACTTCGCCGTCTCCAGCGCCTTCAGTTTCGGAAGCAGCGTTTCGACTTTCTTGGCGCCGTAGCCGGTCCCGACACGGCCGACATAGACAAAATGATCGTCGCTGAAAACGCCGACGAGAAGGGAACGAAACTTGCCGTTGGTCTTGGCATAGGCGCCGATGACTACCTCGTGCCCCGCCCGGCATTTCGACTTCGCCCAGCTCTCCGTTCGACCGGACTGATAGGGGGCATCAGCCTTTTTCGACACAATACCTTCCAGCGATAGCTTGCACGCCGACCTGAGCACGGCGTCGCCGCCGCCTGTAAAATGCTCGACGTAGCGGATGCGAGGATCGTTGCCAGCCTGCGTGAGCAGCTCCTGTAACCGCGTCTTGCGCTCCATGAGGGGCTTGGAGCGGAGATCCTCGCCGCCGTCATAGAGCAGGTCGAAGGCGAAGTAGACGAGGCTGCCGGTCTTGCCTTCCGACAGCGCCGCCTGCAGCGCGGCGAAGTCAGGCACACCGTGCTCATCGAGAGCGCAGATTTCGCCATCGATTATGCAGTCTGGAAGCGCTGACGCCGCTTCAGCGATTTCGGGGTACTTGGCCGTCCAGTCGAGACCTTTCCTGGTTTTCAGCGTCGCTTCGCCGTCGAGCACGCGCATCTGAATGCGGTATCCATCGAACTTGATCTCGTGGATCCAGCCGTTCCCGCCGGGTGGCCGCTCCAGCTTCTCGCAAAGCTGCGGCGCGATGAAATTCGGAAGATCAACCGCCGTTGCGGTGCCGGCGCGCTTTCCGCCTCTCGCCTCCTGCCGCCCCTCGGCGGCCAGTCCGTGATTACTGTCCCAGACGGCGTTAGCCTCGACCTTGGCGCCTTCCACCATGAAGGGTGTCGGTTTGCGCCCCTTGCCGGCTGCGATCATTTCCATGCTGCGGCCCGAGGCCACCGAGGTGACGTTCTCTTCCAGGACGAAAGCACCGTTCTCCTCGACGGAGAACTCGTCATGATGCTTGATCAACAGCCAGTTGGTACGCGTGCTGCGCTCGCGATCGTTGCGCATGCGCACCAGCACGAAGCTCCCGTGCAGGCGCTCGCCTTCGAGTGTGAACTTGAAATCGCCCTTGGAAAGCGCCTGCTCGGGAGTCTTCCTCCCCTCCGGCTCCCAATAGCCGCGATCCCACAGCATGACGGTACCGCCGCCATACTGGCCTTTCGGAATCGTGCCTTCGAAGTCGCCATAATCGAGCGGATGATCTTCGACCTCGACCGCAAGGCGCTTGTCGTGCGGATCGAGCGATGGACCTTTGGTGACAGCCCAGCTCTTGAACACGCCGTCGAGCTCGAGCCGCAGGTCGTAGTGCAGCCGTGTCGCATCGTGCTTCTGAATGACAAACCGGCGGCGATTGCTCTTTTTCACGCGTTGCTCGCCGCTGGGCTCCGCGGTCTTCTGGAAATCGCGTTTGGATCGGTAGTTCGATAGGCTGTCGCTGGCCATGGCTGTTCCCGGACATTCGGTCCACAAACGAAATTGCGCACATCGTTGTTCCAACGCCGCGCGACCGGCCAGATTCCTGAAAGGGAAGGGGCACGGCCACAAATTCAATCGATGCCGGCGGCATTCTTCACCTCGACCGCCTACCCCTCCGCTCGCGTCGCAGAACGCCAAGCGAAGGAGGTTATCCCATGACCACTATAACAGCCCCAGCTGTTTGCGGAAGAATTTCAAATCCGTTCGCTAAACCTGGCTTCTGTGCCAGCGCGGCTCGCATGGGGCCGCGCGGCAGGCATCGCGAGGTCCGATGCGACCTCCCGGTTACGCCGCCTTTAGCGGAGGGCAGCGACACGCGTAGGTCGGGCCGGGCGGCTGGTGGCTTGCACCTGCCAGGGAGCGGCAACTGCCGGCATGCCGGCTTCGAAGCACGCGGCCATGAAGGCCTCCCGTGCAATCAATGGCGCAATAACTCGGTTGAGGGCACCGCGACAGGTCTTGACCGCACGCTGATAGCGTTCACCATGGGCCAGTGGCCATTCGTTTTCCAGGAAATCCAAGGCATCATAGACGCCGGTAAATGTTCGTTCCAGACCGCACTGCAGCCGGACCGTCACTGGACGCGTCCAGAGCACATCGTTCAACGGCATTTTCTTCCTCCTTTCGATGCCAGCTTGCTCCGGCAAAAATATTGGAAGTAGCTGTCGGGTGTTCAAGACCGCAGCGATCAATGGCCGCTTCACACGGCGAGCCGGACCAACCGTGCTCCATTGATGAAGCTGCCGTGGTAACAGCACCATTCGCCGAGTTGAAAAATCTTTTGCCGCATTACCCGGTCGGGCTATATCCTTGGATGATCTCACTGGACTGGATTGATATGACCGACACCGTTCTCGACCGTTTCCTCCGTTATGTCGTAATCGACACCCAATCCGATCCGTCCTCAACGACTCAGCCGACCACCGAGAAGCAGAAGGATCTCGGGCGGGTTCTGGTCGACGAACTGCTCGAGATCGGGCTTTCCGACGCGCATCTCGATGAACACGGCTATGTCTATGCCACCATTCCGGCCAATAGCGACAAGGCTGTGCCGGTCATCTGTTTCTGCTCGCATATGGATACGGCGCCCGATTTCAGCGGCACGGATGTCAAGCCGCAGATCGTCAGGAATTATGCCGGCGGGGATATCCAGCTTGCTGGCGATTCGAGCCGGGTGATCCGTGTCGCCGAGCATCCGGAGCTGAACAACCAGATCGGCAATGACATCGTCACGACCGACGGCACGACATTGCTCGGCGCCGATGACAAGGCGGGACTGGCAGAAATCATGACCGCGGCCCAGACTTTTGTCGACAATCCCGATATGCGGCACGGAACGATCAAGATCCTGTTCACGCCCGACGAGGAAGTTGGTCGCGGCGTCAACAAGGTCGACCTGGAAAAGCTCGGAGCCGACTTCGCTTATACGATGGATGGCGAGACGGTGGGCCACGTCGAGGACGAAACCTTTTCGGCCGACGGCGTCGAGATCAGCATAACAGGCGTGGCGATCCATCCGGGCTTCGCCAAGGACCGTATGGAGAACGCCATCAAGATCGCCGGCGCCATCATCGACCGGCTGCCGAAGGACTTGGCGCCGGAGACGACGGAAGGCAAGCAGGGCTTCATCCATCCGGTCGGTGTGACCGGCTCGATGGAGAAGGCTTCGCTGAGCTTTATCATTCGCGACTTCACTGACGAAGGGCTCCTGCAAAAGGAGGCGATGCTCGAAACCATCGTCAAGCAGGTGATCTCAGCCTATCCGGGCTCGACCTACCATTTCCACGTGACGGAACAATATCGCAACATGAAGACGGTGCTCGACCGCCATCCGGAGATTGTCGCTAACGCGCTTGAGGCCGTGCGCCGTGCCGGCATGGCGCCGGTGCGCGGCAGCATTCGCGGCGGCACGGACGGCTCGCGCCTCTCCTTCATGGGGCTGCCGTGCCCGAACATTTTTGCCGGCGGCCATGCCTTCCACTCACCACTCGAATGGGTGAGCCGTCAGGATATGGAAAAGGCGGTCGCAACGATCGTGGAGCTTGCGAAGATCTGGGAAGAGCGCGCTTAAGGCGCTCTTCCTGCTGTGCGAAATCTAGTTTTAGCCGCCATTTACCGGGATCTCGCCGCGCAGCATCACGCTGTCATAGGCGGGACGGGGCGTGGGGATCGCGATCCGCATTGCCGGCTCGGGCGCGGTTGAGGTTTCCGGTTGGGTCACCGGAGCCGTTATTATCTGCATCGGCGCCGTGCTCGCCGTCGCCATCGGATCGGGCGCCGGCAGAGGAACGGGAACGGCGGAAGGTATCAGCGCCTCGAATTGCGGCGGCAGTATGCTTTCGCCAGGCACATAATTCATCGCTACCTCATAAGACGGCAGCGGCGGCGGCGTTTCGAGCATGCCGTTGGAATCGCGCTTCTCGTAGAAGGCGTTGCCGCCGGCGACCGTCACATAGTGCATGTTGTCGTAGGGGAATTTCAGCCCGTCGGTGTGAAAGAACATCGCATCCTTCACCTGGGGATGGCGCGCACCCTTCAGCAGGATCGCATCGGCCGCGGTGGCAAGTTCCGGTTCGGCCTGCGGCTTGACCTCGCGCGTCATGACCCCGGGCGCAAACTGCCTCGCCTGGGCGACGACACCGCAGATCGATGGGGGGTAGGCGCCTGACGTCAGCCTGTTCATGACGACGGTGCCGACGGCCAGATAGCCATCCTCGTCGGAATGCTGCGATTCGAAATACATCGCACGCTTCAGGCAGTCGCGATCCTTGGCGGTATAATTGAAAGTGACTTTCGCCGCTTGAGCCTGTTTGGTCTTTCCCGGCGTCGTCGCCGGCTTCGGTGTTGTGGTGCAGCCTGCAGCCGCCAGTCCTGCGAGTAAAATCCCGATCAGGGATTTTCCAAAGCAAATCTCCGCCCTCAACGCCAGGTGCCTCCTATGGGATTAGTCCAGCCCTTTATGATTAACGCGCACAATCTTTTACTCGTCATATGACTGAATTACAAACAACCTGAGATCACAAAAGGCCGGGTGGACTCTCGCCATGGGCGATTCCGGCTGATCCCTGCGACCGACTGGTGCATAAATCCGGAGGGTTAACGAATTATTAAGCAAGCGCCGTGCGCGCGCCAGGAAAGACGCGCGCAATCGAGATCAGCTGCGAAACAGCTTCCAGCGAGTCGGCTTGAACGCGACGTGGTTGCGGTCGAGCCTGTCGGCCTCGCTCGGCGGCAGCTCGATTTCGATATTTGGCCGGTCATTGCCGATATCGAGTTCGATATGGCGCGTGCCGGCGACACGGCGGCTGGAGACGGGCTGGCCGGCGATGCAGTTTTCGGCTGTTTCGCACAGCCTGACATCATGCGGGCGGAAGTAGAGCTGCGCCGGTCCATCTGGCTCGCCTTCGGCATTGAGGCCGAGCGAGCGGCCTTCGAAGCGGATGTCGCCGTCCGATATCTCGACCTGCAGGCAGTTGGATTGGCCGATGAAGCCGAAGACGAAGGGCGAATTCGGATAATCGTAGACTTCGTCGGGCGTTCCGACCTGCTCGATCGCGCCCTGGCTCATGACAACGACGCGGTCGGCAAGCTCCAGCGCCTCGTCCTGGTCGTGGGTGACGAAGACGGTGGTGTGGCCGGTACGGTCGTGGATCTGGCGCAGCCATTTGCGCAGGTCCTTGCGCACCTGGGCGTCGAGCGCTCCGAAGGGTTCGTCGAGCAGCAGCACGTTCGGCTCGACGGCCATGGCGCGGGCGAGCGCCACGCGCTGACGCTGGCCGCCGGAAAGCTGGGCGGGATAGCGCTTTTCTAGACCGGAAAGCTGGACGAGTTCGAGCAGTTCCAGCGCCCGCCGGCGGATATCGGCCTTCGCCGGCCGCCGCGAACCTTTTCTGACCCTCAGGCCAAAGGAGACATTGTCGAGCACCGTCATGTAGCGGAAAAGGGCATAATGCTGGAACACGAAGCCGATATTGCGCTGCTGCACCGATTTCTTCGAGGCATCCTCTTCACCGAAGAAGATCTGTCCCTCGGTCGGGCTTTCCAGACCGGCGATCAGACGCAGCAATGTCGTCTTGCCGGAGCCCGAAGGGCCGAGCAGTGCGATCAGCTCGCCGGAGCGGATGTCGAGCGAGACATCGTGGAGCGCCGGAAAACGATCGAATTCCTTGCGGATGTTTTGAACGCGTACTTCCATTCCAGATCCTTCAGTGCCGCCGGCTGGCGGAGATTTCAGCGCTATAGCGCATTTCCAGCAGCGTCTTCAAAACAAGAGTCACGAGCGCGAGCAAGGCCAAAAGCGTGGCGACGGCAAAAGCGCCGGTGAAATTATACTCGTTGTAGAGAATCTCCACCTGTAGCGGCATGGTGTTCGTCTGGCCGCGGATATGGCCGGAGACGACCGACACGGCGCCGAATTCACCCATGGCGCGGGCGTTGCAGAGCAGCACGCCATAAAGCAGACCCCATTTGATGTTCGGCAGCGTCACGTGCCAGAAGGTCTGCCAACCGCTGGCGCCGAGCGAGAGGGCCGCCTCTTCGTCGGCCGTGCCCTGTTCCTGCATCAGCGGGATCAGTTCGCGGGCGACAAAGGGGAAGGTGACGAACATGGTGGCAAGCACCAGTCCAGGCACGGCGAACAGGATCTTGATGTCATTGGCGCTGAGCCAGTGGCCAAGCCAGGTGTTGGCACCGAACAGAAGCACGAAGACCAGGCCCGAAATAACAGGCGAGACCGAAAAGGGCAGGTCGATCAGCGTGGTCAGGACCGCCTTGCCCTTGAATTCGAACTTGGCGATCGCCCAGGCGGCGGCGACCCCGAAGGCGAGGTTCAGCGGTACGCTGATGCCGGCGACGGTCAGCGTCAGGCGGATCGCCGAGAAGGTTTCGGCATCGCCGAGGGCTTCAATAAACGGGCCGCCACCTTTGCGGAAAGCCTCGACGAAGACGGCTGCGAGAGGCAGCAGCAGCATCAGCAGCAGGAAGAGCAGCGAAACGGCGATCAGCGTGTAGCGCGCCATTCTGTGTTCGGTGGTCACCGAACGCAGTTTCGCGGGTTGAAGGGTTGCATCAAGCGCCATAACCGTACCTCCGCCTGCTCCAGCTCTGGATGAGGTTGATGACGAGCAACAAGGCGAACGAGATCACCAGCATGATAGCTGCGATGCCGGTGGCCGCCGCGTAATTGTATTCTTCGAGTTTAATGATGATCAGCAGCGGTGCGATTTCCGATTTGAACGGCAGGTTGCCGGCGATGAAGATGACCGAGCCGTATTCGCCGACGCCGCGGGCAAAGGCGAGCGCGAATCCGGTCAGCACGGCCGGCGCCAGCCCGGGCAGCAGCACGCGGAAAATCGTCTGCAGGCGGTTGGCGCCAAGCGTTGCCGCAGCCTCTTCCACCTCCTTGTCGATTTCCTCCATCACAGGCTGCACGGTGCGCACCACGAAGGGCAGACCGACGAAGATCAGGGCCACGACGATGCCGGCCGGGGTGAAGGCAATCTTGATGCCGAGCGGCGCCAGGAACTGGCCGACCCAGCCGTTCGGCGCGTAGAGCGCCGCCAACGCGATACCGGCAACGGCAGTCGGCAGTGCGAAGGGCAGATCAACCATGGCGTCGATGACGCGCTTGCCGGGGAATCGGTAGCGCACCAGGACCCAGGCAAGGATGATGCCGAAGACGGCGTTGACGATTGCGGCGATGAACGCGCTGCCGAAGCTGATGCGCAGCGCGTTCAGGATGCGCGGATCGAGCGCGATCGACCAGAATTTCTCCCAGCCAAGCGCGCTCGACCGGACGGCAAGGCCGGAGAGCGGGATGAGGATCAGAAGGGTGAGCCAGGTCAAGGTAAGGCCGAGCGCCATTCCGAAACCCGGAATGACGCTCGGCCGTTTGAACCGCCACCGCGTGGGGCTATGTGCTGTCATGAAGTCTATTATTGGGCCGGCTTGTAGATTTGGTCAAATACGCCGCCGTCGCCGAAGAATTTCGGCTGTGCCGTCTTCCAGCCGCCGAAGTCATCGATGGTGGCGAGTGTCAGCTTCGGGAAGCGGGCGATGTCGGCCGGATCGGCAGCTTCCGGCTTCGTCGGACGGTAGAAGTGCTTGGCGGCGATCTTCTGACCTTCATCCGAATAGAGGTAGTTGAGATAGGCTTCGGCGACCTTGCGCGTGCCCTTCTTGTCAACATTGCCGTCGACCACGGCGACCGGCGGGTCTGCGCGGATGGAGAAGCTCGGCGTCACGATTTCGAACTGGTCAGGACCAAGCTCTTCGAGCGAAAGATAGGCTTCGTTTTCCCAGGCGAGCAGCACGTCGCCGAGGCCGCGCTGGACGAAGGTGGTCGTGGCGCCGCGGGCGCCGGTGTCGAGAACAGGAACGTGCTGCAGCAGTTTCGTCACGTATTCCTGCGCCTTGGCGTCGTCACCGCCATTTGCCTGCTTGGCCCATGCCCAGGCGGCCAGGAAGTTCCAACGTGCGCCCCCCGAAGTCTTGGGGTTCGGCGTGATGACCTGCACGTCATCCTTGATCAGATCGCCCCAGTCCTTGATGCCCTTCGGGTTGCCCTTGCGGACCAGGAAGACGATCGTCGAGGTGTAAGGCGTCGAATTGTTGGGGAACTTGCTCTTCCAGTCGGCCGGGATCTTGCCGGTCTTCTTGGCGATGGCGTCGATATCGCCTTCAAGGGCCAGCGTGACAACATCGGCCTCGAGACCGTCGATGACCGAGCGGGCTTGAGCGCCGGAGCCGCCATGCGAGGCCTGGATCGTCACGCTTTCACCCGTATCCTTCTGCCACTTGGCGGCGAAGGCGGCGTTGAAATCCTTGTACAATTCGCGGGTCGGATCGTAGGAAACGTTAAGAAGCGTCTGATCCGCGAAGGCCGGCGCAATGCTGCCGATCGCGAAGCTGCCCGCCATGACCGCGGCCGCGAGGAGCCGGGTGAGTCGTTGTGTCTGCATGGGAACCCTCCTGTTTCTGGCTTAACTCTATCAAGTCAGTCGTATAATGAAACGAAACATCTTCCGGTTCCGGCAGGTCGGATAGAATGTCATTCCATTTGAGGGGCTATTTTGAAATGGACGTCCCGGAGTTGGCCGCGGCCAATCGCGTGGCCGCCGCCATGCCGCAAAACCGTGTTTTTTTGGCCACAGTTCCTCCACATCGGACCTGAGCGATGCTGATTTCTGCCCGCATTTTGCCGCGGTGGCGTTTGCGGATTCCTATATGGCGGCGGTGCGGTCGTATTTGCCGGCCGCTACGTGGGGGCATCCCTTGAAATGCGCCTCACATTCCAACCTGTTAGGGCCATTCGAAATGAATATCAGAACGATCCTTTTTGCTTCCGTTGCCGCCCTTGCCGCGGCCTCCGGAGCACGCGCAGCCGACGCCATCGTGGCAGCGGAACCCGAGCCCGTGGAATATGTTCGCGTTTGCGACGCCTACGGTACCGGCTATTTTTATATTCCGGGAACGGAAACATGCCTTTCGATCGGCGGCTATATCCGTACCGAAGTGCGCTTCGGTGACAACATTGCCGGCGATTCCGACGTCAACTTCTGGACTCGCGGTCAGGTCACCTTCCAGGCCAAGAACGACACCGAGTACGGCACGCTCACCGGCGTCCTGACGCTGCGTTACAATGCCGACAACGCCTCCGATCAGGAAGCGCTGCTGGACGAGGGCTACATCGATATCGCCGGTTTCCGCGTCGGCAAGCTCTATAGCTGGTGGGACGACGACATGAGCGGCGAGACCGATACGCTCGCCAGCAACGAGACGACCCACAACTCGATCCGTTATCAGTACGAGAATGGCGCTTTCGCCGCCGGTCTCTCGGTCGACGAGTTGGAAGACGACTATGCCACCAAGCCGGGCGAAGGCCCGAACAACTTCGGTGTCGCAGGTCAGGTCTCCTACAAGGCCGGCGCCATCAGCGGCTACCTGCTTGCCGGTTATGACACCGACACCAGCGAAGTCGCGGTTCGTGGTATCGTCTACGCCGATATCGGCCCGGGCACGCTCGGCATCGCCGGCGTCTGGGCAAGCGGCGCCAACTACTACTACGAAGAGTCCGAGTGGACGATCGCAGCAGAATACGCCTTGAAGATCAACGACAAGTGGTCGGTCACCCCGGGCTTCCAATATTTCGAAAACATCGCCCTCGAGGCTGACGGCAACGGTTTCACCGGCGGCAGCGCCTACACCACAGGCGTCACGATCGACTACCGAATCGTCGACGACCTGCGTTCGAAGCTCAGCGTGCAGTATCACGATGAGGACGAAGGCGACGACGAAGTGTTCGGCTTCCTGCGCTTCCAGCGCGACTTCTAAGTTGGTCTGATTGCAGACAAGCGGGCGCGGCCTTCGGGCCGCGCTTTTTTATGCCCGGGAATCAGCGATGAAATCGGAATAGAATTCGTCCGCTGTCCTTGCCTTGCGCATGGCGGCAAGCACGCCATTCGATTGCAGCCGCCGGGCGATGGCCGACAGAACATTCAGATATTCGCCGCGGTTGTTCTCCCCGAAAAGCAGCACCACGGCGATGTCGGCGGGGATATCGTCGATTGCCTCGAAATCCAGCGGCCGGGAAAAGCGGAGGAGCAGACCGCGCGGGCTGCTCATGCCGTCGATCGCGGCATGCGGAATGGCAATGCCATTGCCGATCCCGGTGGAGCCGAGCTTCTCACGCGCTTCGAGCGCCTTCAAAATGGCCCGGCTGTCAACGGAAAAGGCCTTGGCTGCCTTGTCCGCCATGATATGCAGCGCGCGCCATTTTGTCGGTGCCGACACGCCGATGAAGGTATGTTCCGGCCGGATGATATTGGGAAGATACATGTCATTCTCGATACTGTTCAGGCGGCGGGTGAGAGAGCAGGTCAGTCCGGTTCCCTGAGCCGATAGCCGACTCCGGTCTCGGTGGTGATATAGTGCGGCTGGTCGGGGCTCTGCTCGATCTTCTGTCTGAGCTGCCTGATATAGACGCGCAGATATTGCACGTCGGCTGCCGGCCCCCATACCTGCTTCAAAAGAAACTGGTGTGTCAGCACCTTGCCCGCATGCTGGGCGAGCACGCGCAGGATGTCGTATTCTTTCGGCGACAGTTTGAGTTCCTCGCCATCGACCTTGACGATGCGCTTGACAAGGTCGATCGACAGCCCGCCGGTCTGGAAGATCGCCTTTTCGCCCTGCTGCTGCAGCCGGTGACGCAGCGCCACGCGGATGCGGGCGCCAAGTTCGTTGATGCCGAAGGGCTTGGTGACGTAATCGTCGGCGCCGCTTTCCAGCGCCTTGACGATGCCGGCCTCGTCGGTGCGGCTGGAGAGGATGACGACGGGTATGGACAGGCCTTCGTCGCGCCACTCCTGCAAGAGGTCATGGCCAGCCGTGTCGGGCAGACCGAGATCGAGCAGGATGAGATCGGGCCTGCCGTCGGCAACCGATTGGCGGGCGATTGCCGCATTCGGCGCCTCCTGCACCTCGTAGCCCTGCGCGGTCAGGCCGACGCGAAGCAGCTTGCGGATTGGAGGCTCGTCGTCGACGACGAGGATCTTGACGGCTGAACCGGTCATCTGAGTTCATCCAGTTTCGGTATGTCGTTGGGTTTCGGCAGGCGGATGGTGAAGACGGCGCCCGGGCGGCCCTTTCGGTTGGCGGCGGTGATCGTGCCGCCCATCGCCTCGACGAAACCGCGGCAGATGGAAAGGCCGAGGCCGGTGCCGGCGCGCACCTGATCGCCCTTGCGCACGCGATAGAAGGTGTCGAAGACGCGGGTAAGGTCGGCGGGTGGAATGCCCGGACCTTCGTCCGAGACCTGCAGGATGACGTTGTCGGCATCGGCCCAGCCTTCGATTTGGATGACCGATCCCTCGGGCGCATATTTGGCGGCATTGTCGAGCAGGTTGAAGATCACCTGCTCGAACAGCACCGGATCGACCCGCACCATCGGCAGGTCGGCGGGAATGCTCATCTCGGTCTTGTGGTGTTCGAGGATCTTGGCGGCGCGGGCCAGCGCCGTGCCGACGATGTCGCCGGCATAGTGCGGCGCAGAATTCGGCTCCATCGCACCGGATTCGATCTTGGTCATGTCGAGCAGGTTGGCGATGAAACGGTTGAGGCGCTCGGATTCGTCGACGACGGTCGAGAGCAGGTCGTTGCGGTCCTCCTCCGGCATGGAGGCGAAATAGTCGCGCAGCGTGCCGGCAGCGCCGAGGATAGCCGCAAGCGGCGTTTTCAGATCATGCGAAATCGAGGTGAGCAGGGCCGAACGCAGCCTGTCGGCTTCGGCCGCGAGCCTTGCCCGGTCGACATCGGCGACGAGCTGAACGCGTTCGATCGCAAGGGCTGCCTGATCAGCCAGCGCATCGAGCAGGCGCTGCTGTTCCGGCGTCAGCAACGGCCCGTCGCGGCGGTCGCTGTCGAGGCCGATGACGCCGACGGCGGTGCGACCGGTTCTCAGCGGCACGTATAGGCGTTTGGCGCCGGGCAGGGTATCGGCGCCGCGGCCGGCGGCGTGATTGTGCTCCCAGGCCCAGCGGGCGGCGGCGATATCGGCCTCGTCGAGCGTGTCGTCAGGGGGATAACCGGCCTTGACGGCGATGCTGCCCTCTTCGGGCAACAGCAGCACGACGCGGACCTTCAGCATCGAGGCAAGCTGAAAGGCGGTCGCCCAGAGCACGTCGTCGAGCGTGCCGGTGCCGGCGAGTTTCTTCGAGAAGAGATAGAGATCCTCGGTCGTGCGTGCCCGCTGCCGGGCTGCGGCGGCCTGGCGCTGCACGGTTGCGGTGAGGTTGCTGGCGATGATGGCGACGCCGAGGAAGAAGAACAGCGCAAGCACGCTTTCCGGATCGCTGATCGTCAGCGTGTAGCGCGGCGGCAGGAAAAAGAAGTTGAAGGACAGCGCGCCGAGAATGCAGCTGTAGAGTGCCGGCCGTAATCCATGCAGGACGGCGGAGGTCAGCACCGCCATCAGGAAGACGAGGGCGAGGTTGCGCACGTCGAGCACCTGGTCGAGCACGATGCTGACCGCGAGCGCGATGGCGACATAGACGGTGGCCAGCAGATAGGCTCTGAAATCGAATTGGGGGGGCGTGGCCGCCGCTCGGACGCCGGGTGCGGTGGTGCCGTCCTTCTCATTGCCTGAAATGACATGGACGCTGATCTCGCCGGTCTTGCGGATCAGTTTGTCGGTGATCGAACGGCTCCACCAGTCGCGCCATGTCGCCGCCTTGGGAGCGCCGATGACGATGTGGGTGACGTTGTTGGCAGTGGCATGGCGGACGAGTTCCTCCGCCACCTCGCGGCCGGGAATGGTGATCGCCTCGCCGCCGAGCTGTTCGGCAAGTCGCAGCGTCGAGGCGATCGTATCGCGCTCGGCTTCGCTGAGGTTGACCGAACGGTTGGTCTCTACATAGACGGCGGCCCAGGGTGCGCGCAGGCGCGAGGCCATGCGGGCGGCGTAGCGCACCAGCGAGGCCGAGCGCGGGTGATGATCGACCGAGACGAGGACGCGTTCGCCCGCCGCCCAGGGGCCGGAGATGGCGTGGGCCTGCATATGGGTCAGCAGCTGGTCGTCGACGCGCTGGGCGGTCTTGCGCAGCGCCAGCTCCCGCAACGCCGTCAGATTGCCCGGTGTGAAGTAATTGGTCAGTGCCCGCTCGGCGGTGCGCGGCATGTAGACCTTGCCGTCATGCAGGCGCTTGATCAGATCGTCCGGGGTCAGATCGATGATCTCGACATCGTCGGCGAGATCGATGATCGAGTCCGGCACCGTCTCGCGCACGCGGATGCGGGTGATCTGCGAGACGACGTCGTTCAGGCTCTCGACATGCTGGATGTTCAGCGTCGTATAGACGTCGATGCCGCGATCGAGCAATTCCTTGACGTCGAGGTAACGCTTCGGATGGCGGCTACCCTCGGCGTTGGTATGTGCGAGTTCGTCGACCAGCACGAGATCCGGCCTGCGGGCGAGGATGCCGTCAAGGTCCATCTCCTCGAGCGCCCGGCCCTTATAGTCGATTTCGACGCGGGGAATGATCTCGAAGCCGGCGAGCAGCGCCTCGGTTTCCTTGCGGCCGTGGGTCTCGACGACGCCAATGACGACATCGAGGCCATCGGCGAGCTTGGCGCTGCCGGAGATCAGCATCTCATAGGTCTTGCCGACGCCGGGGGCGGCGCCCAGAAAGATCTTCAGACGGCCGCGCATCTCCGCCCGGGCTTTTTCAAGAAGCGCATCGGGCGAGGGCCTGCCGACCTGGTCGCGGTTGTCGTCTGGCATGCGTGTGGTCTTTCCAATGCCTGCGACGGAGGACGGGTTCTCCTCGGGATCTCTCTTTAAGTCAGTTCAGCCGACGGCCGGCATCGCTTGAGTTGGCGAAAGGCATTCCGGAGCCGGGCTCTATGCCGCGAATAGTCCCTATGCTCGCCCCACCCTCCGTCATGCTCGGGCTTGAGCCGAGCATCCACACGGCGCCCACCAGTTGGCCGCGACATGGATCCTCGGGTCAAGCCCGAGGATGACGGAGAGTGGGGTTGGCCTTGTCGCCAAACCACAGCATCTAACCTGCCAAACTCACTCAGTCATAGAAGCATCAAGGCTCTGGTTCAACGCCAGAACATTGACGGTAGGTTCTCCCAAAATGCCGAGTTCGCGGTCCTGGACGGCGCCGTCGACCAGCGCCTTGATCTTCGCCTCGTCGATGTTGCGTGCCTGGGCGACGCGCGGCACTTGGAAATAGGCGGCCTCGGGCGAGATACCGGGATCAAGGCCGCTGCCAGACGCGGTGACGAGGTCGGCCGGCACCTCGGCGTTCGGGTTTGCCGCCTTGGCTGTTTCGTAGTCGCCCTTCACGCGGTCGATCAGTTTCTCGCTGGTCGGCCCGAGGTTCGAGCCGCTGGAGGCGGCGGCGTTGTAGCCATCGCCGGCGGCCGAGGGGCGGCCGTGGAAATACTTGTCGCTGGTGAAGGCCTGGCCGATCAGCCTCGAGCCGATCACATGACCGTTCTTCTCGATCAGGCTGCCATTCGCCTGGGTTGGGAAGAGCGCCTGGGCCGCACCCGTCATGGCGATCGGATAAAGCAGGCCCGTGATGGCCGTGGTGGCAACGATCATAACGAGGGCCGGGCGAAGTTCTTTCAACATTGTTCGTACTCCTTGACGAGTTCACGCGGAGACCGATTCCGGTGAGGAACCGGATCTTCCGCTAGGCGAGGCCGAGGGCGGCGACGGCCAAGTCGATCGCCTTGATGCCGACGAAGGGCACGAGGATGCCGCCGAGGCCGTAGATCAGCAGGTTGCGTGACAGAAGCGCTCCGGCGCCGATCGGCCGGTAGCGCACACCCTTCAGCGACAGCGGGATCAGCGCGATGATGATCAGGGCGTTGAAGATGATCGCCGAGAGGATGGCGCTTTGCGGCGTCGACAGTCCCATGATGTTGAGCACACCGAGCTGCGGATAGAAGGTCAGGAACATCGCCGGGATAATGGCGAAATACTTGGCGATGTCGTTGGCGATCGAGAAGGTCGTCAGCGCGCCGCGTGTCATCAGCAGCTGCTTGCCGATCTCGACGATCTCGATCAGCTTTGTCGGGTCCGAGTCGAGATCGACCATGTTGCCGGCCTCTCGGGCGGCGACGGTGCCGGTGTTCATGGCAACGCCGACATCGGCCTGGGCCAGCGCCGGGGCATCGTTGGTGCCGTCGCCGCACATGGCGACGAGCTTGCCCTTGGCCTGTTCCTCGCGCATCAGCGCCAGCTTCATCTCGGGCGTCGCCTGGGCGAGGAAATCGTCGACGCCGGCCTCGGCGGCGATGGCCGCTGCCGTCAGCGGGTTGTCGCCTGTGATCATCACCGTGCGGATGCCCATGCGGCGGAGTTCCGTGAAACGCTCGCGGATGCCGCCCTTGACGATGTCCTTCAGCTGGATGATGCCGAGCAATCTGCCATTGCGGGCGACGGCCAGCGGCGTGCCGCCTGATTTGGCGACCTCGTCTGATATCGACTGCAGCTCGCGGACGACGTCGTTGCCGTTCTTCGAGGGGGCCTCGCCGTTGACATGGGCGAGCACGGTATCGACCGCACCTTTGCGGATCGAGGCGCCTTCGAGATCGACGCCGCTCATGCGGGTCTGGGCGGTGAAAGGCACGAAGCTGGCCTTGAGGCTCGCCATGTCGCGGCCGCGGATCGCATATTTCTCCTTGGCGAGCACGACGATCGAACGGCCTTCCGGCGTTTCGTCGGCAAGCGAGGCGAGCTGGGCGGCATCGGCGAGCTCCTGCTCGGAAACGCCGCGGACGGGGTGGAAGGCCGTCGCCTGGCGGTTGCCGAGGGTGATCGTGCCGGTTTTGTCGAGCAGCAGCGTGTCGACGTCGCCGGCCGCTTCGACGGCGCGGCCGGACATGGCGAGCACGTTGAAGCGGACGAGCCGGTCCATGCCGGCAATGCCGATCGCCGACAAGAGCGCGCCGATCGTCGTCGGGATCAGGGTGACGAAAAGGGCGACGAGCACGATGATCGGGATCGAGCCGCCGGCATAGATGGCAAAGCTCGGGATCGTCGCGGTGGCGAGCACGAAGATCAGGGTCATCCCGGCAAGCAGGATGTTGAGCGCGATCTCGTTCGGCGTCTTCTGGCGTTCGGCGCCTTCAACCAGCGAGATCATCCGGTCGAGGAAGGTGGAGCCCGCCGCCGCGGTGATGCGCACGCGGATCCAGTCGGACAACACCTGCGTGCCGCCGGTCACCGCCGAACGATCGCCACCGGATTCACGGATGACCGGGGCGGATTCACCTGTGATCGCCGCCTCGTTGACGGAGGCGATCCCTTCGATGACTTCGCCGTCCGAAGGGATGATGTCGCCGGCTTCGACCAGCACGATATCGCCGACCTTGAGGCTGGTGCCCGGCACCATGCAGTAGTCGCTGCCGTTGTTGGCGGTCAGCAGCTTGGCCTGGGTTTCGGTGCGCGCCTTGCGCAGCGAATCCGCCTGCGCCTTGCCGCGGCCTTCGGCGACGGCCTCGGCGAAATTGGCAAAGAGCACGGTGAACCAGAGCCAGAGATTGATCTGGAACGAGAAGCCGAGATTGCCGTTGCCCGCCACGAGGTCGCGCAGGAAGAGGACGGTGGTCAGCACCGAAACCGTGGCCACGACAAACATGACCGGATTTCTGGCAAGGGCGCGCGGGTCGAGCTTCGTGAAGGCGGCGCCGGCGGCGGGAACGAGGATGCGAGAATCGATGATGCTCGCGGATTTTGCCTGGCTCATAAAAGACTCCAGCTTTGAAACGAGGACGGCGAAGGAACCCTGGGATGCGGGTTATGGCATCGCCTCAGAAGGTTTGCCCGGCGATCGCGACCAAGTGCTCGACGACTGGGCCGAGGGCCAAAGCCGGGAAGAAGGTCAGGCCGCCGACGATCAGGATCGTGCCGATCAGCAGGCCGACAAAGAGCGGACCGTCGGTCGGGAAGGTGCCTGCCGAGGCTGGAACCGTCTTCTTGGCGATCAGCGAGCCGGCAATGGCGAGCGCCGGGATGATGACCAGGAAGCGGCCGGCCAGCATGCCGATGCCGAGCGTCACGTTGTACCAGGGCGTATTGCCCGTCAGGCCGCCGAAGGCCGAGCCGTTATTGGCCGCAGCCGAGGTATAGGCATAGAGGATCTCGGAGAAACCGTGCGGGCCGGCCGTGCCGACGGAGGCGACGGCGATCGGCAGAACCGAGGCGATTGCGGTGAAGACCAGCATGGCGAGCGGCAGGCAGAGGATGGCGAGAACGGCCATCTTCATTTCCTTCGCCTCGATCTTCTTGCCGAGGTATTCCGGCGTGCGGCCGACCATCAGGCCGGCGACGAAGACGGCGACGATGATGAAGAGCAGGATGCCGTAGAAACCGGCGCCGACACCGCCGACGATGATTTCGCCGAGCTGCATGTTGATCAGCGGAATGAGGCCGCCGAGTGCGGTGAAGCTGCCATGCATCGCGTTGACCGCGCCGCAGGAGGCGGCGGTGGTGATGACGGCGAAGAGCGAGGACAAGGCGACGCCGAACCGGACTTCCTTGCCCTCCATATTGCCGCCGACGAGGCCAAAGGCATGCATCAGCGGATTGCCGGCCGCTTCCGCCCAATAGGTGACGCCGACGCCGGCGATGAACAGCACGCCCATCGCGGCCAGAACCGCCCAGCCCTGGCGCTGGTTGCCGACCATGCGGCCGAAGACGTTGGTGAGACCCGCACCGATCGCGAAGATCGAAACCATCTGGATCAGGTTGGAGATCGCATCGGGATTTTCGAACGGATGGGCGGAATTGGCATTGAAGAAGCCGCCGCCATTGGTGCCGAGCATCTTGATCGCGAGCTGCGAGGCGACGGGGCCGACCGCAATCGTCTGCTGCGCGCCTTCGAGCGTCGTCGCATTGACATAGGGTCCGAGTGTCTGGGGCACGCCGAGATAGACATAGACGAGCGTCAGCACGATGCAGGTGGGCAGCAGGATATAAAGCGTGCCGCGGATCATATCGACCCAGAAATTGCCGATCGCCTTGCCGGACGCCCGTGCGAAGGCCCGGATGAAAGCGACCGCGATCGCCATGCCGGTCGCAGCGGACAGATAGTTCTGCACCGTGAAGCCGGCCATCTGGGCCAGATACGACATGGTGCTTTCACCGCCGTAATTCTGCCAGTTCGTATTTGTGGTAAAGCTGACGGCGGTGTTGAAGGAAAGTTCCGGCGGGACGGCAGCCATGCCAGCCGGATTGTAGGGCAGAACGCCTTGCAGGCGCATCAGCGCGTAGAGCAAGAGGACGCCGAGCAAGTTGAACAGCAGCATTGCAAAGGCATAGGAGGTCCAATGCTGCTCCTCGCGTTCGCTGGTGCCGGCAACGCGGTAAAGCCCCCGTTCGATCGGAACGAGGACGGGTGACAGGAATGTGCGCTCGCCGTTGTAGACTCGGGTCATGTAACCGCCGAGCGGTTTGACGAGCGCGAGGACGATCCCGCAATAGAGCAGGATCTGAAGCCATCCGTTGAGGGTCATGGGGCTAAAACTTTCAATACCCGGCTGGTTCCCGGTCGCGCAGGCGCGGCC
The DNA here is from genome assembly GCF_017948245.1 of Rhizobium sp. NLR16a. Taxonomy (NCBI): domain Bacteria; kingdom Pseudomonadati; phylum Pseudomonadota; class Alphaproteobacteria; order Hyphomicrobiales; family Rhizobiaceae; genus Rhizobium; species Rhizobium sp. NLR16a. The sequence continues at coordinate 359,287 of NZ_CP072867.1, forward strand.
CCGGAAGCGTCGGTTTTCAGAAGCGTTCTGGGCGTAAGAGAGCGTAGGTGAGGTAAACGGTGAGAAACACGGTTACGGCGCCGCTCAGGATATAATCGAGGGTCATCGTCGTTTCTCCTTAGAGGCTGTCGCAGGCTCCGACATAGGCAAAGCACAGCGCGAAAAATAAGATCGCGGTGCCGAGCAGAATGATATCCATCATAATCGTGACTCCTGCTGTTCTTGTTGGAGTCAGACAAGACAAAGGGCGGCCGTTGGAGACTGCCTTTCATACTTTCTGGCGTGGAGATGATCCTTGAATCTCTCGGGCACCAATATGGATCCGGAGCGCATAAAGGTTCGAGACGGCCGAAACGGCATCAATATAAAAATCTTATAAATGCTTTCAGGCGGCTGCAGCGGAAACGAGAGCAGGGCGCGATCTTGAAATTCAAGGATCGACCCGGAACTGGTAATGGCCTTCGGCGCTGCGGCCGTCCATCGAGAGGACGCGCCAGTCGAGGGTATAGAGGCCGGGCGCCATGGAGGGATCAAGCGGGATCTTGAAAATGGATCCTTCGGGACCGGAGAGGAACGGCTTGCCCAGGGGAAGCGTCCTGCCTTGGGCATCGAGCAAGGTGGCGGTCGAGCGGGCCAGATCGACGGGACCGCTGAAGGTAAGCTCGACATTGGCCGGCACGAGCTCTTCTTCCTGCTGCTGCGAGGGCAGAGACGCTTGTTCCAGCGCCGCGGCCGCCTGGTTGGCGGCGAAGAGCAGCGATGCGAACAGGCAGAATGACACGACCGACTTCATGATGGCCTTCCTATATTGCCGTTCCAATGGCGCCGGGAGCCGTCATGCTTCCGCCGCGCCATGCGGGCTGCATGCTAGTAACGCTGTCGGGGGCGATTTCGATCCCGCGTCCGTAGAATGACGCGCATTGGCAGCCCTGGGTTGTCCCTCTGAAGGGCGGCGTTCCAATCGGCCACCAATCTGCGCCAGAATTTTCGGAGCCGTCTGAAGATCCTCGAGGAAAGCCAGTTTCCGCCGACATTGTCGTTATCATGCTTCATCTCTTTTGCCGCCTCCCACTGTGTCATGGCTGATGATGAAGTAACTGTACTCTCCGGTGCTCTCTTCCGGAATCATACGGAGGTTTATCAGCGGTTATCTTTCGGGCTACGCATATGAGCATTTCGTCACGCGATGAGCAAAAGCTTACGTTGGCGGTTGAATTGAAGCGCCTTGCGGTCTTATAGTCGGCTCAACGGCACCCTCTGAATCGCCGGGCCATAGGGAAGGAAACCGAGAATGACCAAAGTCCGTGCGCTGGTGCTGGAGCGCCAGCATGAGCTTGCGTTGCGCGACATCGATCTGCCGCTGGAGACAGGGCCGGGGCAGGTGAAGATCAAGATTCATACCGTCGGCGTCTGCGGTTCGGACGTTCATTATTACACCCACGGCAAGATCGGCCCCTTCGTCGTCAACGCGCCGATGGTGCTCGGCCATGAGGCGGCCGGCACGGTGGTCGAGGTGGGGGCCGGTGTCACACATCTGCAAGTCGGCGACCGTGTCTGCATGGAGCCGGGCATCCCCGATCCGAACTCCAAGGCGAGCCGGCTCGGCATGTACAATATCGATCCTGCCGTCAGCTTCTGGGCGACGCCGCCGATCCATGGCGTGCTGACGCCCGAAGTGGTGCATCCGGCCAATTATACTTTCAAGCTGCCCGACAATGTCAGCTTCGCCGAAGGCGCCATGGTCGAGCCCTTCGCGGTTGGCATGCAGGCGGCAGCCAAGGCGACGATCGCGCCCGGCGATACCGCTATCGTTCTCGGCGCCGGGCCGATCGGCACGATGGTCGCGATCGCCGCCCTTGCCGGCGGCTGCGCCCGCGCGATCGTCGCCGATCTCGCCCAGCCGAAGCTCGACATCGCCGCGCAATATCAGGGCGTCGTCCCGGTCAATATCCGCGAGAAGAACCTGATCGAAGAGGTCGGCCGGCTGACCGAAGGCTGGGGTGCGGATGTTGTCTTCGAATGCTCCGGGTCACCCAAGGCCTGGGAGACGATCATGGCGCTGCCGCGCCCGGGCGGTGTCGTCGTCGCCGTCGGCCTGCCGGTCAATCCGGTCGGCTTCGACGTCTCGACGGCCACCACCAAGGAGATCCGCATCGAAACGGTGTTCCGCTATGCCCACCAGTATGAGCGTTCGATCGCACTCTTGGCATCAGGCCGCGTCGATCTGAAGCCACTGATATCGGAGACGTTCAAGTTCGAAGATTCGATCAAGGCCTTCGATCGCGCGGTCGAAGCGCGGCCGAGCGACGTGAAGCTGCAGATCGTTATGGAATAGGCGCCGCAGCGCTCTTACGGATGGCTGCCGCTTGATTTCATCCTGCGAAAGAGTAGAGCCGCCACTGCCACGACAGCGGCGGCTGCGATGGCGATCAGCAGGTGCCGGTGAAGGGGCAGGCGGCCGAGTGTCTGCTGGATGCCGTGGCCGAACAGATAGCCGAGCGCTGTGAAAAGCTGCCCCCACACTAACGCGGCTACCGCATTCAGGACGATGAATTTGCCGGTCGAGATCCGGGTCGTGCCGATGACGATCGGGCTGATGGTGCGCAATCCGACGAGAAAACGGAACGCCAGGATGAAGCCGGTCTGATATTTCTCCAGAAGCCCGGTTGCGCGAGCGAGCGCGGGTCTTTCCATCAGCCGGCGCACGACGCTCCATTGCGGCATAACGGCCGGCGAAGAACCAGAGTTGGTCACCGGCGAAAGAGCCCGCGGTGGCCGCCAGCGACGCCGACCAATAGGTGAGCAGTTCGCGATGGGCAATCACGCCGCCGAGGAAGGCGGCCGTCTCGCCTTCGAAGGCTGCACCCAGGAAAATCGCCAGCAGGCCGTAGTTTTCGATCAGCGCTTCGATAGGCATGCGCGCCTCCAGCTCTTCCCGAGGTCAGGTCACGGCTAAACCGGCTTCAAATCCCCAAGCAGCGTCGGAATCAGCTCCGACACCGTCGGGTGGATCGGCACCGACCATTTCAGCGCGGGATAGGTGGTTCCCGCATTCATTGCATCGATCAGGCCATGGATCACCTCGTCGCCTTCGATGCCGAGGATCGCCGCGCCGAGGATCTCTTTGGTGTCGGCATCGGCAATCACCTTCATGAAGCCCTTGGTCTCGCCGCGTTCATTGGCCCGGCCGACGCGGCTCATCGGCCGGGTCGAGACCATGATCCTGCGGCCGGAGGCACGCGCCTGCTTCTCCGTCATGCCGACGCGACCGAGCGGCGGGTCGATGTAGAGCGCATAGGCCGGGATGCGGCTCGAGACCCTGCGGTCGTCGCCGTCGAGCAGGTTGGCGGCGGCGATTTCGAAATCATTGTAGGAAGTATGGGTGAAGGCGCCGCGGCCATTGCAGTCGCCGAGCGCAAAGATGCCCTCGACATTGGTGGCAAGCTTGTCGTCGACGGTGATATAGCCGCGCTTGTCCGTCGCCACGCCGGCGGCCTCGAGGCCGAGGTCGTCGGTATTCGGTTTGCGGCCGGTGGCGATCAGCACATGGCTCGCATCGATCTTCGCCGCGCCGACGGCAACGCCAATTCCGCTGCCATTTCGCGCGAAAGCGATGTTGCCGGCGTCGGTGTGGACTGTGATGCCTTCGGAGCGCAGTATATCGGCGATCGCGTCCGATATATCTTCGTCCTCGCGCGAAGCGAGCTTCGGGCCGTGCTCGATGACACTGACTTCGGCGCCGAAGCGGCGATACATCTGGGCGAATTCCAGCCCGATATAGCTGCCGCCGATCACCGCCAGATGCCGCGGCAGCGTGTCGAGATGAATGATCGAGGTGCTGGTGAGGTAGTCGATGTCATCGATGCCGGGCAGCTCGGGGATGACAGGTCGCGCGCCGACATTGAGGAAGATGCGCGGCGCCGTCAGGGTCTCGCCGTTGACGCGGACGGTCTTCGCATCCTCGAAGCGGGCATGACCGTAGATCACGCTCATGCCATCCATGCTGTCAAACCAGCCGATCAGGCCGTTGCGGGCGTTCATCGTCACCGTTTCCGCCCGGGCTCTCACCACTTTCATGTCGATAGCGATTTCCCCGGGGATATTGACGCCGTAGGCGGCGCCGCTTCTTGCGACATGGGCGGCGCGGGCGCTGGCGACGAGAGTCTTCGTTGGCATGCAGCCGGCATTGACGCAGGTGCCGCCGAGGAACTTGCGCTCGACGAGCGCTACCTTCATGCCCTTTTCGACTATGCGGGCGGCGAGGAACGGGCCGGCCTGGCCAGCGCCGATAACGATGGCGTCGAAGCTTTTCATGACACGGCTCCCACGATCAACACGGCAGCGACAACGGCAACGGCATCCTCGATGAGGGCGGCCGGCGGATCCTTGCCGAAGGCGGCGGCAAGCCTGGCGCGCAGCGCGGCGCCGCCATAGGTGCCGATGACGGCGCCGATCACGCCGGCGATCAGCCCGCCGAAAAGCAGGCTACTGGCTGCGCCGATCGTGGCGCCGGCAAGTGCTCCAGTGACGATGCGGGCGCCGAACTGCATCGGCACCTTGCGCGACGGCGTCGATGGCAGCTGGTCGGTGACGAGTTCAACGACGGCGAGAACGGTGAAAATCCACGGCGTCCACCGGTAGCCCATGAAGGCAAGCGGCGTCTGCGATACGTCGAACCAGCCGAGCGCCGCACCCCAGGCGACGGCAGCGGGCGCAGTCATGGCGCGAAGGCCCGAGATAACACCGATCAGCAATGCAAGAAGCAGAAACATGCGTGATCCCCTCATTGCCGGCCTTATGCCGCAGCCAGGGAAGGTCTCACATTGTCAGTCGCGTGGCAATTCGCCAGGTCTGGCCGGGCTCTGCAACTCAATTTGCAAAGGCGGCGATGCCGGTGATCGCCCGGCCGATGATCAACGCATGGATGTCGTGCGTGCCCTCATAGGTGTTGACCACTTCGAGGTTGACGAGATGGCGGGCGATGCCGAATTCGTCGGAGATGCCGTTGCCGCCGAGCATGTCGCGGGCCGCGCGCGCCATATCAAGCGCCTTGCCGCAACTGTTGCGCTTGAGGATCGAGGTCAGCTCCACCGGCGGATGGCCTTCCTCCTTCATTCGGCCGAGCCGCAGGCAGCCCTGAAGGCCGAGCGCGATCTCCGCCGCCATGTCGGCGAGCTTCTTCTGGATCAGCTGGTTGGCGGCGAGCGGCCGGCCGAACTGCTTGCGCTCCAGCGTATATTGCCGTGCCCTGGCATAACAATCCTCGGCGGCACCAAGTGCGCCCCAGGCAATGCCGAAGCGGGCCGAGTTGAGGCAGGTGAACGGTCCCTTGAGACCGGTGACGCCGGGCAGAAGATTTTCTTCCGGCACGAAGACCCCGTCCATCACCACTTCGCCAGTGATCGAGGCGCGCAAGCCCACTTTGCCGTGGATGGCGGGGGCCGAAAGCCCCTTCCAACCCTTTTCGAGTATGAAGCCGCGGATGAGGCCATCCTCGGTCTTTGCCCAGACGACGAAGACATCGGCGATCGGTGCATTCGAGATCCAGGTCTTCGAGCCGGTCAGGCTATAGCCGCCGTCGACCTTCCTGGCGCGTGTCGCCATCGAGCCTGGGTCGGAGCCATGGTCGGGCTCGGTCAGGCCGAAGCAGCCAATCCATTCGCCGGTCGCAAGTTTGGGCAGGTATTTCAGCTTCTGCGCTTCGGACCCGAAGGTTTCGATCGGCACCATGACAAGCGAGGACTGCACGCTCATCATCGAGCGATAGCCGCTGTCGACCCGTTCGACCTCGCGGGCAATCAGGCCGTAGGAGACGTAACCGAGGCCGGCGCCGCCATAGTCGGGGGATATCGTCGGGCCGAGCAGGCCGAGTTCGCCCATTTCTCGGAAGATGGCGGGATCGGTCTTTTCATTGCGAAAGGCGTCGAGAACACGGGGAGCGAGCTTTTGCTGCGCATAGGCATGGGCGGAATCCTGCACCATGCGCTCCTCGTTGGTCAGCTGCTCCACCAGGCGGAATGGGTCGGACCAGTCGAAAACTTCGCGCGTATGCTGCATGGCAGCGTCTCCTCATTCAGCCTTGCCTCGCTCAAGGTCGCATAGACCCGCCAGCCGAGCGCGTCAACAACAAGGCGGCCCTATCGAAAAGACAGGGGCGGCCATCTTTTCAAACGCGACGCCATGATCCACTTTGCCCGCGTTCGATTCTGGAATGAGGAGGCGGAAATGTCGTCAAGCGATCTGTTCGTATCGGGCGAGGGGGCCGATTGGATCAATCCGGAGCCTGGCGTCACCAGGCGCGTCATGACCTATCTGCCCGAGATGATGATGGTAGAAGTGGCGTTCGAAAGCGGCGCCGTGGGTGCTGCCCATTCGCATCCGCACATCCAGGCAAGCTATGTCGCCGAAGGCAGCTTCGAGGTGACGATCGATGGCCGCACCGAAGTGCTGCGGCAGGGCGGCAGCTTCATCGTGCCGCCCAATCTCGTCCATGGCGTCAAGGCACTGGAAAAGGGCCGGCTGATCGATACCTTCACGCCGCACCGGGCCGAGTTTCTCAAGTAATCAGCTTTCGGATTCCGACCGGCGCGCGGAACTGGCGGCGGCGATATAGGGCGGCACGAAGCGCGCATCTTCGCCGCGCACGGCCTCGCGCAGAAAGTCGATGACCGCCCGCACACGCGGCGCCTGTTTCAGATCGCGATGGCAGGTAATCCAGTAATGGCGCTTGAGGTCGATCTCCTCGGGCAGCACGCGCACGAGCTCGGGATAACGGCTGGCGAAGAAATAGGGCAGGATGCAGAGGCCGAGGCCGTTTCGGGTGGCGGTGAGCTGCGCGAAAATGCTGGAGCTCTGGAACTGCGGTTTGATGCGCGGATGCACATCGCTGAGATAATCCAGCCCCGGCGCGAAAATCATTTCCTCGATATAGCTGACGAAAGGATGCTGAAGCAGATCTTCGCGGCAGGTGATGGCAGGCGCCTTTGCCAGATAGTCGCGCGAGCCGTAGATCTGCAAGTGATAATCGGTCAGCTTTTCAGCGTAATAAGGCCCGCCTTTCGGCTCGTCGAGCACAACTGAAAGATCGGCCTCCTTGCGCGACAGCGACATGATCTGCTGGATGGTCACCAGCTCGAGCGAAAGATGCGGATGCTGGGCTGCAAAGCGCGGCAACACGGTGGCGAAGAAGAAATTGGCAAAACCCTCAGGCGCGCTGAGGCGCACGAGGCCGCGCTGCGCCATCGAGCCATCGGCAAGGTCGGTGCGCAGCCGCTCGGTCTCCTGCTCCATCCGCTCGGCCGTCTCGATGAAACGCGTGCCCATGGCGGTCAACACGTAGCCACGCGGATTGCGTTCGAAGAGCTTGACCTTGAGGGCAAATTCCAGCCGGTCGATACGCCGAGAAACGGTGGCGTGGCTGGAGCGCAACTGCCGGGCCGCCGTCGAGAGCTGTCCGGTACGGGCGACGGCTAGAAAAAACTGCAGATCGTCCCAGGTAAACTGCGGTGAGTTCGTCATCGCCATTCCCTCCGTTCAACAACCAGCAACGAATAGCATGATCTTTAAAGATTGATACAATTCATTGTTTTGTTTGAGTTTTGTTTCCAATCTATCGGCAATCGGAGGCTGCGTGTTCGGCGAAAGCCCTGGAGCTCGATGAGGCCGGGGAGGCGCCGGCGATAAATCCGTTGATGCTTCGGCGGCGGCGCTTTCAGTCTCTCTGAGTAATGCTACACGGCCGCGTTTGAAATTTTGAGGGAATATTGATGAAGAAATTGGCTCGCCTGCTGCTGACGGTCGCTCTCGCATTCGTTGTTGTTATCGGTTTTCGTTGGTATCGCTACGTCTCCAACACTGAAAGTCCCTATGACGAAGTCGGCATCACGCTCAACTCGGCTATGCCAAGCCCGATCAATGCCTGGGGCTGTGCCAAGCTGAAAGAAACCTTTAGCGGCGTCTTGCCTCCCTATGGCTGCGGTGCCGACAACGGGACGCAGTGGAAGTAACAGCAGCCTGAACGTGCCGAAATGCGCCTGTGGGATGAACGGACAAAGTAGGATTGTTCATTCGGCTGATGGCACATGCCTGCACAACTGCAGAAACTGCCCTAGTTCTAGCGCTGAGCGCTGATTCCTGGCGCTCCCTGAGGTTGGGATGGAAATTGTGCAGCTTTCTGTCTGTGCAAAAATGAACAGATACTGTTTGGAATTAGTTGTAAACCACCCGTTGCTTCAGGCGAGAATTTCCATGATCGTAGGACGAGGGGCGGTCGTTCTGAGGAGTGCGACCGGCCAAATCTGAACAGACCCGCAATCTGGCTCATCTCTGGGAGGAGAGAATATGCGTAAGAATCTCATTGCATCAGTTGCATTTCTGCTTGCGAGCAGCACTGCCGTGCTCGCGCAGAGCGCGACCGACGGCAAGGTCAAGATCGGCATCCTGAACGACCAGTCGGGCGTTTATGCCGACTTCGGCGGCAAGTCTTCCGTCGAGGCCGCCAAGATGGCCGTCGAGGATTTCGGCGGCAAGGTGCTGGGTGTACCGGTCGAGATCGTCGATGCCGACCACCAGAACAAGCCCGATATCGCCTCCAACATTGCCCGGCAATGGTACGACACCGAGCAGGTGGATGCGATCATGGAACTGACGACCTCCTCGGTGGCGCTTGCCGTGCAGGCGATCGGCAAGGAAAAGAAGAAGATCGACATCGTCACCGGTGCGGCGACGACGGATCTCACCGGCAAGGCCTGCTCGCCTTATGGCTTCCATTGGGCCTACGACACCCACGCGCTCGCCGTCGGCACCGGCGGCGCGCTTGTCAAGCAGGGCGGCGACAGCTGGTTCTTCCTGACCGCCGACTATGCTTTCGGTTATTCGCTGGAGCAGCAGACCAGCGAATATGTCAAGGCAAGCGGCGGCACCGTCGTCGGCGCCGTCCGCCATCCGCTATCAACCCAGGACTTCTCCTCCTTCCTGCTACAGGCGCAATCGTCCGGCGCCAAGGTGATCGGCCTCGCCAACGCCGGCCTCGATACCTCGAACGCCATCAAGCAGGCGGCCGAATTCGGCATCACCCAGGGCGGCCAGCATCTGGCGGCGCTGCTCTTCACGCTCGCCGAAGTCCATGGTCTCGGTCTCGAGGCAGCGCAGGGCCTGACGCTGACGGAGGGCTACTATTGGAACCGCGACGACGAAAGCCGCGCCTTCGCCAAGAAGTTCTTCGACCGCACCGGCAAGATGCCGAACATGATCCATACCGGCACCTATTCGGCGGTGACGCAATATCTGAAGGCGGTGCAGAAAGCCGGCACCGACGAGACGGAAGCCGTCGCCAAGCAGTTGCATGAAATGCCTGTCGACGACGTCTTCGGCCGCGGCGGCACGGTCGGCCCCAACGGCCGCATGATCCACGACATGTATCTGCTGCAGGTCAAGAAACCTTCCGAAAGCAAGGAGCCGTGGGATTACTTCAACGTTCTCGCCACCATTCCCGGCAAGGACGCCTATATCGATCCCGCCAAGAGCGGCTGCGATCTGGTGAAGTAGGCACGATGGCGGTTTCCGCGAGTGAAACTCAGGTAAAGCCGCGGGTGGTATTGTCCGCCCGCGGCCTGCGCCGCGATTTCGGCGGCTTCACGGCCGTCAAGAATGTCGATCTCGACGTGCATGACGCCAGCGTGCATGCGTTGATTGGCCCCAACGGCGCCGGCAAGACGACGGTCTTCAACCTGCTGACGAAGTTCCTGCAGCCGACGGCTGGCACGATCACGCTGATGGGCACCGACATCACCGGGACCCCGCCCGACAGGGTGGCGCGCATGGGGCTGGTGCGCTCCTTCCAGATATCGGCGGTCTTTCCGCACTTAAGCGTGCTCGACAATGTGCGCGTGGCGCTGCAGCGGCCGAACCATCTGTCGACGCAATTCTGGCGGCCGCTCTCGGCGCTCGAGCGGCTGAACGAACGCGCCGAGCAACTGCTTGCGAGCGTCGGCCTTTCCAAGGAGCGCGACCATTTCGCCGCCGATCTTTCCTATGGCCGCAAGCGCGTGCTGGAGATCGCCACGACGCTGGCGCTCGACCCGAAAGTGTTGCTGCTCGACGAGCCGATGGCCGGTATGGGGCATGAGGATGTCGGCGTCGTCTCCGCGATCATCCGTGACGTCGCCCGCGACCGGGCGGTGCTGATGGTCGAGCACAACCTCTCCGTCGTCGCCAATATCTGCCAGCACGTCACCGTGCTGCAGCGCGGCGAGATCCTTGCCGAGGGCGACTATGCCACCGTCAGCCAGGATGAGCGCGTCCGCGAGGCCTACATGGGCACGGAGGAGCACTGATGACCGCTCTCCTCGAGGTCCAGGGCCTCAACGCCTGGTACGGCGAAAGCCACATATTGCACGGCGTCGACATGCATGTCGGCGAGGGCGAGACGATCACCATTCTCGGCCGCAACGGCGTCGGCAAGACGACGACGCTGCGCACCATCACCGGCATCGTGCGCGCTCGCAAGGGCAGGATCAGCTTTGCCGGCAGCGACATGATGCATGTGCCGCTGCGCAAGACGGCGCACCGGGGCATCGGATTCGTGCCGGAGGAGCGCGGCATCTTTTCGACGCTCACCGTCTCGGAAAACCTGCTGCTGCCGCCTGTCGTGGCGGCGGGCGGCATGACGCTCGACGAGATCTACGAACTCTTTCCCAATCTCTACGAGCGCCGCGGCAGCCCGGGTACCAAACTTTCAGGCGGCGAGCAGCAGATGCTGGCGATCGCCCGGGTTCTGCGCACCGGTGTGCGGCTGCTCATTCTCGACGAACCGACGGAAGGGCTTGCTCCGGTCATCGTCCAGCGCATCGGCGAGGTACTGAAGAAGCTCAAGGAGCGCGGCATGACGATCCTGCTCGTCGAACAGAATTTCCGCTTCGCCAGCCGTATTGCCGATCGCTTCTATCTGATGGATCATGGGCAGATGGTGTCGGAATTCCCGGTCGGCGAACTGCCGCAGCGCATGGATACGCTGCACAAGGTTCTGGGAGTGTGACCAGATGACGATGATCTTCGGCATTCCCCTGCAGGCGCTGCTCGGCCAGCTCTTGATCGGCCTGATCAACGGTTCGTTCTATGCGCTGCTCAGCCTCGGCCTCGCCATCATTTTCGGCCTGCTCCGGGTGATCAACTTCGCCCATGGCGCCCAATATATGCTCGGCGCTTTTGTCGCCTATCTGCTGCTCACCTATGCCGGCATCGGCTACTGGCCGTCGCTGATCCTGGCGCCTGTTATCGTCGGGCTTGCCGGTGCCGTCATCGAGCGGCTGTTCCTGCGCCGGCTCTACGATCTCGATCCACTCTACGGCCTGCTCTTTACCTTCGGCCTGGCGCTCGCCGTCGAAGGCACCTTCCGCTATCTCTACGGTTCTTCCGGCCAGCCCTATGCGACGCCGGCAGCGCTTGCCGGCGGGGCCAATCTCGGCTTCATGTTCCTGCCGATCTATCGCGGCTGGGTGGTCGTCGTCTCGCTCGTCGTCTGCCTCGGCACATGGCTGCTGATCGAGAAGACCAAGCTCGGGGCCTATCTCAGGGCTGCGACCGAAAACGCCGTGCTGGTCCAGGTCTTCGGCGTCAACGTGCCGGTACTGCTGACGCTGACCTACGCGCTCGGCGCCGGCCTTGCCGCCTTTGCCGGTGTGTTGGCGGCGCCGATCTACCAGGTCTCGCCGCTGATGGGCTCGAACATGATCATCGTCGTCTTCGCCGTGGTCGTCGTCGGCGGCATGGGATCGATCATGGGTGCGATCATCACCGGTTATGTGCTCGGCATCGCCGAGGGCCTGACCAAGGTCTTCTATCCCGAGGCTTCCAACATCGTGATCTTCGTCATCATGGCGATCGTGCTTCTCATCAGGCCCGCGGGCCTCTTCGGCCGGGATGCCTGACATGACTGACATCACCGAAACCATCCGAACGGAAAAAAGTCGAACCGCTCTATCGGTGCAGGCGGGCTTCCTGCTTGTCGGACTGCTGCTTCTGCTGCTCGCGCCATTCTTCTTCTATCCGATCTTCCTGATGAAGCTGCTCTGCTTCGCGCTGTTTGCCTGTGCCTTCAACCTGCTGCTCGGCTATACCGGTCTGCTTTCCTTCGGCCATGCCACCTTCTTCGGCGGTGCCGCCTATTTCACCGCCTATACGGTGAAGGCATGGGGCCTGCCGCCGGAACTCGGCATCCTGATCGGCGTGGCGGGGGCGGCCTTTCTCGGCTTGGTCATGGGTTTCTTCGCGATCCGCCGCCAGGGCATCTATTTCGCGATGATCACGCTGGCGCTGTCGCAGATGTTCTTCTTCTTCTGCCTGCAGGCCAAGTTTACAGAAGGCGAGGATGGCATCCAGTCGGTGCCGCGTGGCCACCTCTTCGGCTTCATCGATCTGAACAACTCGACCAACATGTATTATTTCGTGCTGGCCGTCTTCCTCGTCGGCATCCTGATCATCTGGCGTTTCATCAATTCGCCTTTCGGCATGATCCTGAAATCGATCCGCGAAAACGAGCAAAGGGCGATCTCGCTCGGTTATTCCGTGACGCGCTACAAGCTCGGCGCCTTCGTCATGTCGGCAGCGCTTGCGGGGCTGGCCGGCGCGGTCAAATCGATCGTCTTCCAGTTCGCGACGCTCACCGACGTCGCCTGGCAGATGTCGGGCGAGGTGATCCTGATGACGCTGCTCGGCGGCATCGGCACGCTGATCGGCCCGCTTTTCGGCGCGGGGTTGGTGGTGGCGCTGGAAAACTACCTCGCGACCTCGGAATTTCCGGTGACGATCATCACCGGCGTCGTCTTCATGGTCTGCGTGCTGATCTTCCGCCGCGGCATCATCGGCGAATTCTATGCCTCGCGGCTCGGGCGGAAGCTGGGCTTCGTCTATCGCCGCTAACGGGCGGCCGTCTCCCTCTTTCGCAGCGTGGGCAGAGGCGGGCGGCCAAGCATCTGGATTTTCGTGCAGGGCGCACATGGATCGTTACGACTACATAATCATCGGGGCAGGCAGTGCCGGCTGCGTACTCGCCAATCGTCTATCCGCCGACGGCAGGAGCCGCGTGCTGCTATTGGAAGCCGGCGGCAGCGACAACTACCACTGGATCCATATCCCAGTCGGCTATCTCTATTGCATCAACAATCCGCGTACCGACTGGTGCTTCACCACGGCGCCGGAAGCGGGGCTGAACGGCCGGGCGCTGAGCTATCCCCGCGGCAAGGTACTCGGCGGCTGCTCCTCGATCAACGGCATGATCTATATGCGCGGTCAGGCGCGCGATTACGACCTCTGGCGGCAGATGGGCTGCAGCGGCTGGGGCTGGGACGATGTTCTGCCCTTCTTCCGCAAGTCCGAGGATTTTTATCGCGGCGAAGACGAGATGCATGGGGTCGGCGGCGAATGGCGCATCGAGAAGGCGCGGGTGCGCTGGGCCGTGCTTGACGCCTTCCAGCAGGCGGCGAGAGAAGTCGGCATCCCCGAGACGGAAGATTTCAACCGCGGCAGCAATGAAGGTTCCGGCTATTTCGACGTCAACCAGCGCTCGGGCATACGCTGGAACACGTCGAAAGCCTTCCTGCGCCCGGCGCGCAAGCGCTCCAACCTGACGGTGCTTACCAAGGCGCAGGTGCGGCGTCTGCTGGTGGAGGAGGGGGCCGTCGCCGGGGTCGAATTCCAGCACCAGGGCGTGGCGAAGCGCGCCTATGCGGGCAAGGAAACCATCCTTTCGGCCGGTTCGATCGGCTCGCCGCATATTCTGGAACTCTCCGGCATCGGCAGGGGCGAGGTGCTGCAGCGGGTGGGCATCGATGTCGTCACCGAGATCAAGAGTGTCGGCGAGAACCTGCAGGATCATCTGCAGCTGCGTCTGGCCTATAAGGTGACCGGCGTTCCGACGCTGAACGAAAAGGCGACGAAGCTGATCGGCAAGGCGGCGATCGGGCTCGAATATCTCGTCCGCCGCTCCGGGCCGATGGCGATGGCGCCGAGCCAGCTCGGCATCTTCACCCGCTCGGGGCCGGACCGGGAGACGCCCGACCTGCAATATCACGTGCAGCCGGTCTCGCTCGAAAAATTCGGCGACCCCGTCCATCCTTTCCCGGCGATCACCGCGAGCGTCTGCAATCTGAGGCCGGAAAGCCGCGGTTCGGTGCACCTGTCGAGCCCGGATTTTGCCGCACAGCCGACGATCAGCCCGAAATACCTCTCGACGCAGCGCGATCGTGACATAGCTGTCCGTTCGATACGGTTGACACGCAGGATCGTCGCGCAGCCATCCTTCGCGAGGTTCCGGCCGGAAGAGTTCAAGCCGGGGCCGAGCTATCAGACCGAGGCCGATCTGGAGCGGGCGGCCGGCGATATCGGCACGACGATCTTCCATCCCGTCGGCACCTGCCGTATGGGCGCCGACAGGGAGAGCGTCGTCGATCCCAGGCTGAAACTCAGGGCGCTCGGCAAGCTCAGGATCGCCGACGCCTCGGTGATGCCGTCGATCACCTCGGGCAACACCAATTCGCCGACGATCATGATCGCCGAAAAGGCGGCGGCGATGATCCTCGAAGACAATCGATAGGAGAAGACCATGGCAAGGATCGCATTCATCGGGCTCGGCAACATGGGCGGGCCGATGGCGGCCAATCTCGTCAAATCGGGTCACGAGGTTCTCGGCTTCGATCTCGCCGCCTCCGTGCTGAAGGCGGCCGAGGCGAGCGGCGTCAAACCGGCGAGCCATGCCAGCCAGGCAGTCAAGGACGCGGAGATCGTCATCACGATGCTGCCGCAGGGCCGGCATGTGCTGACGGCGTGGACCGATATCCTGCAGACTACCGCGCAGGGAACACTTGTCATCGATTGCTCGACCATCGATGTCGAGAGCAGCCGCAAGGCGCATGAGATGGCCAACGCAGCAGGCTGCCTGTCGCTTGATGCACCCGTCTCGGGTGGCACGGGCGGCGCGAGCGCGGGAACGCTGACCTTCATGACCGGCGGCTCCCCGGAAGCCTTCGCCCGGGCGAAGCCGATCCTCGAAGCCATGGGCAAGAAGATCGTCCATTGCGGCGAGGCGGGCGCTGGTCAGGCGGCGAAGATCTGCAACAACATGATCCTCGGCATCTCGATGGTCGGCGTCTGCGAAGCCTTCGTGCTGGCCGAGAAACTCGGCCTCTCGCATCAGGCGCTGTTCGACGTCGCCTCGACCTCATCAGGCCAGTGCTGGTCGATCAACACCTATTGCCCGGTTCCCGGGCCGGTGCCGACCTCGCCTGCCAACAATGGTTACAAGCCAGGTTTTGCCGCAGCCTTGATGCTGAAGGATCTCAAGCTCTCGCAGGAGGCGGCGCTCGCGAGCGGCGCTTCAACGCCGATGGGCGCGGAGGCTGCGCAACTTTATGCGCTCTTCGAAAAGCAGGGCAATGGCGGCAGGGATTTTTCCGCCATCATCGAGATGTTCCGCGAGAAGGTGTAGGCGACGGCCTACAAGAGATAGCTGACCGGTTCCCTTCGAACCGGGTGCGGGAAGACGTCCATGCCGACGCCGAAAATCGAGTGCAGCGTGTCGGCCTGCATGATCTCGGCGGGCGTGCCTTCGGCCGTGATCCGGCCGCGGCTGAGCGCGACGATCGCGTCGCAGTAGCGGGCGGCGAGGTTGATATCGTGCAGCACGATGACGACGGTCAGCCCGCGTTCATGGCTGAGATCCTGTACCAGGGAGAGAACGCTCGCCTGATGGGCGAGGTCAAGCGCCGATGTCGGTTCGTCGAGTAGCAGGCAGCTGGCATCCTGGACGAGCATCATGGCGATCCAGGCGCGCTGGCGCTCGCCGCCAGACATGTTGGCAACGAGGCGATCGGCAAAATCCTCAAGACCGGTGCGGGCGATCGCCTCCTCGACCTTGCTGCGGTCCGTTGCGGTGAAGCGCCCGAGCGTACCGTGCCAGGGAAAACGGCCGAGCGCCACCAGTTCGCGCACGGTCATCCCGTCGGCCGCCGGGGTGAATTGCGGCATATAGGCGACGTGCCGGGCAAACTCGCGGGCACCCCAGTCAGCCGCCGGCTTGTCGTCGAAGGCGATGGCGCCGGATTGCGGCGCGATCTGGCGGGCGAGGATCTTCAAAAGCGTGCTCTTGCCAGACCCGTTCGGCCCCACCAGACCGTAGATGCGGCCCTTTTCGAGGGTCAGGTCGACGCCCGAGAGGATCGACTTCGGCCCGATGGCATAGGTAATTCCGGACAGGGCAAGGAAGGACGAAGGCATGGTCTGCTCCAGGTTCGGCACTGCAGGTTCGGGAGGCAAGCCCTCCCTTCACACCCGGTTCCTGCAAAACTAAACTATGATTGTCAACTTATCTTTTTCCGCTGAGCAAGAAAGCGGGAGCGCGGGCATTGTCGAGGCCGCAGGCAGAAATGACGTCAATCAGGTCTTCGACACCGAAAAACTCAGCCTGGCGTCGCCGAAGAGGATGTCGATCTCGCCGGGTTCAGACAGTTCGATGGCGCCGCTCAACGTGCCCGTCGTGATCAGCGCGCCTGCCTTCAGCGATGTTTCCGGACGCAAGTCGTCATTGGCGTAGTCGACCAGCCAGGTGAGAACGTCGCCCTTCGGATGCTGGGCCGGACCGTCATAGATGGTGCGGCCGGCATGGGTGACCTTGAGCGGCGTGCCGCCGGCGGTATCGACAAGGCTGTTGTCGAGCTTCGGACCGAGCACATAGCCGCTGTTGCCGAGGCGGTCGGCGGCAAAGAGCAGGAAGGAAACGCTGCCGCTTTCCCTGACCGCGCTGAGCAGCAGTTCGGCGCCGAGATGGACAGTGGAGATCGCCTTGACCACTTCGGCGCGGCTGTACGGCTTACCCGTGCGGATCGGCAGGTCATTGCCGAGGCGAACAGCAATTTCGGTTTCGAATTTCAAGCCGGGATACCAGGGGATATCAGCACCGAAGACCGATTCGGCATAGGGATGCAGCGGACCGCTGACGGCCTGGCCTTGCGGCGAGACCGTCACCTTCCATGCATTGCTGGAAATGCCATCGGCCGCGGCGAGGAAATGCTGGGCTTCCATCGCCTGATGGAGGTCAGCTGGCGGCAGAAAGGCGCTGGTCGCCTCCTGTATGCCGGCTTGGCGCAGACTGTAAAGCCTGGCTGCGAGGGCGCGCGAATCGAATGCTTCTGTCATGCTGTCTCCTCGACCTGATTTTGGAGGTGCCACACTAACCGCAAGCCGGCGAGGAACAAGGGGCGCGCCTGGGAAAAGCTGCTATTTCATCGCCGCGAACCAGCGATCGCGATAGGCCTTGAGCCTGGGGATATCGGTCGGCGGAACATGTGTCTGCGCCCCGGAGACCGGCCGGATGCCGGTCAGAAGGGCGGCCCCCTGGCTGGTGCCGGTCGAGCCGGGAAGGGCGATGACATCGCGGCCGGTGAGGGCGGCGAGCAGCTTGAGATAGGTTCCGTTCAGGGCAAAGGGCCCTTCGACGATGACAGGGCCCTTGGCGCTGATCAGTCCGAGACATGCATCGGTCATCAGCGCGAGATAGAGGCAGCTGGCGGCAAAACGCTCCTCGCGGCTCGCGTCTTCGGCGCCGATCCAGCGGCTTGCCTTGCCCGGAAACGGTCCCGAACCGGAGGCGATATTGGCCAGCAGCATGATGCCCTTGTCGATGACGGCGCCGATCGCTGCCTGCGCGGCCTTTTCGTCGACAGGGCCGATTTCGGCCGAAAGGATATCGAATTCCCGCCCGCCCATGAAACGCGAGGAGGGAACGGCGCGGCCATAGGCGTCGACATTGGCAAGCGCATCGCGTTTCGGATCGAGGTGGTCGAGATCGCCGCCGACGCCGAAACTGATGACCCAGGTGCCTGTCGAGACGACGGCGAAAGGGGCTTGCCGATGGACGAGGTGCGGCAGCAGCGAGGCGTTGGAATCGTGGATGCCGCAATAGACGGGCACGGAGATGCCGATATCGTCGGCAATATCAGGCAGGACAGGGCCCAGCGCATCGAAGGCGGAGCGGATCGGCGCCATCAGACCGCGGATGCCGAGCCTGTCGACGAGTGAGGAATAGCTTGATGTTTTCGGGTTCCAGAGGTCGGTGTGACAGCCGAGCGAAGTCAGCTCATTGGTGGCGACGCCGGTCAGCCGCGCCGCCCAATATTGCGCGTAGGTTACGATGGTCGTGACCTGGGCGAATTCCTCGGGAAAGGCGGTCTTCTGGTAGTGCAGCTGCGCGCCGACATTGAGGCCCATTGCTAGGCGCGGCGAGAAGGTTTCCTCGAAGGAAGGACGCAGCCGCGTATAGGCATCCCGGATGTCCTCCGGATATTCATGCTCGTAGTCGATCACGGGCATGGCGAGAGCACCGTCCCGGTCGAGCAGCGCGGCTGCGGCGCCATGGGTGGTGATCGAAATGGCATCGAAGCCGGGGTCCCGCGCCAGGCCTTTCAGTGCGTCGAGGGCGAAGGACCAGAGCGCCTCGATATCATAATGCGGGTAGAGGCCGGTCTTGATCATGATGTTCGGCCGTTTCAGGACGGCGATCTCGGCGCCTGTCCCACTGTCGAGCACGACGACCTTGGCATTGGTCTTGCCGATATCGAGGACGGCGATGCGGCGATAGGAACTGGTGGTCATGGCATGTGGAAGAGGGTGACGAGGTCGCTTTGAACAGGCGAATTATCCGGATTGGTCGCCATGATATCGGCCATATGAGCCCACCATTTTTTCATGACCGGATGGTCCGGCAGGCTCGTCATCGTGTGGTCCTTCGACCGCGTCAGCACGCCGAACAGTGTGTTGGTCTCGCGGTCGAGATGGATCGAATAGTCGCTGGCGCCCGACTGGTGCAGCAGATCGACCAGCTCCGGCCAGATCTCGTCATGCCGCTTGCGGTATTCGGTTTCCATGCCGGGATTGAGCTGCATCTTGAAGGCGTGTTTTTCCAGGGTCATCGGGAGCTCATGAGCTTGATGCGGCGGGCGATAATCGGAATCGCGATGGTGATGATGAGGAGAAGGCCGATGAAGATCGACATGACGATGCCGGGCACGTTCAACAGGCCGAGGCCGAAGGTGACGAGGCCCATGACGAAGGCGGCGATCACGACGCCGCCGATCGTGCCCGAGCCGCCGAGGATTGAGATACCGCCGAGCACGACCATGGTGACGACCTCGAGTTCCCAGCCTTGGGCGATCGACGGCCGGGTCGAGCCGAGCCGCGAAGTCAGGCAGACGGCGGCAACACCGCTCATGACGCCGGTCAGCAGGAAGAGAATGAATTTGACGCGCTCGACCGGGATGCCGGAGAAGCGGGCGGCGAAATCATTGTTGCCGATCGCATAGACCTGCCGGCCGAAATTCGTCGCATGCAGCAGGATGGCAAAGAGGATCGCCAGCACGAAGAACAGCACGAATTCGAAGGAGAACACCCAGAACACGTAGCCCTGGCCGAAATAGGCGAAATCGGAAGGGTACTTGCCGTAGGCCTGGTCGCCGAGCACGATATAGGAAATGCCGCGGAACAGGCTCATCGTGCCGATGGTGACAACAATCGACGGCAGTTTCAGCACCGAAACGAGCACGCCGTTGAAGATGCCGCAGGCAAGGCCGGTGCCGATGCCGATCGCGACCAGGCCCGGCGTGCCGACGCCGAGTTGCGCCGCCGCCCCCATCGCCGTCGAGGCGAGGGCGATGATCGCGGCGACCGAGAGGTCGATTTCGCCCGAGATGACGAGCAGCGCCATGGCGAAGGCGATCATCGCCTTTTCGGTGAAGTTGAAAGTCGCGTCCGAGAGGTTCCAGGCATCGAGGAAATAGGGTGAGGCCACGGAATTGAAGATGAAGATCAGGATGGCGACGCCGAAGAGCAGCACTTCCCAACTCGACATGATGCGTTTGAACGGCGTGCCGAGCCGATCGGGAATGATCCGTTTTTCGGGCGTTGGAGAAACGGTGCTCATGCTGCGACCTCCGCTGCTGCGCGGTCACGCAGGATGATGCGGCCTCGATTGCGCTCGCGCCTTGCGTTGAAGACGACGGCGAGAATGATAACGGTGCCGGAGATCGCCATCTGCGTGAAGGGCGAAATGCCGATGACCGGCAGGGCGTTCTTGATGACGCCGAGGAACAGCGCGCCGAGCACGGTGCCGGCGACCGAGCCGACGCCGCCGGCAATCGAGATGCCGCCGATGACGCAGGCCGCAACGCTGTCGAGCTCGAAGCCGTTGGCGATATCGACATAGGCGACCGCATAACGCGAAACCCATAAATAGCTGGAAAGGCCGGCGAGCGCGCCCGAGAGCACGAAGGCGAGGAATTTCGTGCGGCCGGTATCGATGCCGGCATAGACGGCAGCTGTCGGATTGCCGCCGGTCGCATAGGCCGAGCGGCCGAACGGGCTGTAGCGCAGCAGCATGTACATCAGCGCGACGATGATGATCGCAACCCAGCTCAGCACCGGTAGGCCGAGGATCGGCGTGCGGGGAACGGCGAGGAAGGTCGGCGTCATCTGGTGGGCGTTCACCCAGGCGCCGCCGGAGAGCACGAAGGCCATGCCGCGATAGATGGTGAGCGTGCCGAGGGTCACGACGATCGGCGGGATTTCCAGGCGCCAGACGAGGAAGCCGTTGATGGTGCCGAGGGCAGCGCCGATCACGACCGCGGCGAGGATCAGCACGATCAGCGGCAGGCCGGGAAAGGCGGCGTTCATCATCGCGATCGCCATGCCGGTAAAGGCAAGGTTGGCGGCCACCGAGAGATCGATCGATTTCGTCAGGATAACAGTCATCTGGGCAAGGCCAAGAATGATGAGGATCGCTGTGTCGTTGAAGATGCCGGCGAGATTATCCGGTGTGGCGAAATCGGCCGCCCGCGTCGAGAAGATGCCAATCATCAGCACGATGATGGCAAAGAGCAGGGTTTCGCGTTTTCTGATCAGTTTGGCCATGCCCGTCACCTCATGCGTTTCCGGTCGCCGCGCGCACCAGCGCCTCCGGCGAAAGCTGATCGCGCTCGAAGAGCCCGGCCGACAGGCCTTCCTTCATCACCAGAACGCGGTCCGACATGCCGATGATCTCGGGCAGCTCGGAAGAGATCATGATGATCGAGAGGCCCTCTGCGGCAAGCTCGCTGATGAAGCCGTGGACGGCGGCTTTCGAGCCGATGTCGATGCCCTTTGTAGGCTCATCGAGGATGATGACCTTGGGCATGGTGGCGAGCCACTTGCCGATGACGACCTTCTGCTGGTTGCCGCCCGACAGCGTGCCGACCGGCACGGAGAGGGCGGCGGCGCGCAGATCCAGCCGCTCGGCATATTTTCGGGCGAGCGCGAATTCTTCCGCCGCCTGCAGGAAGCCCTTGCGCGAGGTGCGCGTCAGCGACGGCAGCGTCATGTTCTGGTAGATCGGCATCGGCAGCGCCAGGCCGTGGCGGCCGCGCTCTTCCGGCACATAGACGATGCCGGCCTTGATGGCGTCATGCGGCGAGCTGATCGAAATTTCCCGGCCTTCCAGCGTCAACCTGCCGGAGAGCGGCCTGGTGATGCCGAAGAGCGATTGCGCGAGTTCCGATCGTCCGGCGCCGATCAGGCCGTAAATGCCGAGAATCTCACCCTTGCGCAGGGTCAGCGAAATATCGCGGAATTCGGTGCGGTGGCTGTATTTTTCCACGTCGAGCACCGGGCCGCCGATCGCGACATCGATCTTCGGAAAGACGTTTTCGACGTCACGGCCGACCATCATGCGGACGATTTCGTCCTGCGGTGTTTCCTTGAGCTTACCCCGGCCGACAGCGCGGCCGTCGCGGAAGACGACGAAATCGTCGGCGATCTCGTAAAGCTCGTCGAACTTGTGGCTGATGAAGAGGATCGCCTTGCCCTGTTCCTTCAGGCCCTTGATGATGCGGAAGAGATCGTCGATCTCCTTGCGGGAAAGGGCGGCCGTCGGCTCGTCCATGATGACGATGCGGGCCTCGATCGACAGAGCGCGGGCAATCGCCACCAGGTGACGTTGCGCGATCGAGAGGTCCTTCAGCCGGATCGTCGGATCGATATTGCTTTCAAGCGCCGTCAGCAGCGTCTTCGAGCGGCTGTTCATCATCTGCCAGTCGATGGTGCGGAAGCGCGTGCGCGGCGCATGACCGAGGAAGATGTTTTCGGCAACCGTCAGCTCGTCGAACAGCACGGTTTCCTGGTGGATGGCGGTGACGCCGGCATCGATCGCCGCCTGGGCGCTCGCGAAGGTCACTGTCCGGCCGTCAACCAGGATCTCGCCTTCGTTCGGCCTGTAGATGCCGGTCAGGATCTTGACGAGTGTCGACTTGCCGGCGCCGTTTTCGCCGATCAGCGCCGTGACCGTGCCGGGGTGAAGCGCGATGCTGACATTGTCGAGCGCTTTCACGCCGGGAAAGATCTGGGAGATGCCGCGCATTTCCAGAATGGCGGGGGCATCGCCGGTTTTGCTGTCCGTGACGGATTGTTGAAAGGCGGCGTTCATCGGCTTTCTACCAGTGTCGAATGAGAAATCCCGGCGGCTAACAGGCCGCCGGGCTTTTATAGAGCTGCTTCGGATCAGAAGACCTTGGAGAACTGGTCGATGTTCGAGGCATTGTAGACGAAGGGATCGGCCATGGCGGCTTCGCCGTTGTCGCCGACCTTGATCTTGCCCATGCGGCCAGCATTGATTTCGCTGCCCGGCTTGCCGTCGGTCTCGCCCTTGACGAGGCGGTAGGCGATCTGGGTGGCGGAGTAGCCGAGGTCGATCGGGTTCCAGATGGCGAATTCCTTTGTCGCGCCAGACTTGATCGCGCCGGCCATTTCGGACGGCAGGCCGAGGCCGGTGACGTAGACCTTACCGACAAGGCCCTTGTCTTCGACAACCTTGGAAGCGGCGAGAACGCCGACCGTTGTCGGGGCGACGATGACCTTGACGTTCGGGTTGGACTTCAGCAAGCCTTCGGCTTCACGATAGGACTTGTCCGAGAGGTCGTCGCCGTAAACCGTGGTGACGAGGTTGAGGCCCGGGAAATCCTTGAGCTGCTTCTTCATCTGGTCGATCCAGATGTTCTGGTTGGTCGAGGTGGTCGTTGCCGACAGGATGGCGAAGTCACCCTTGCCGCCTTCGAGATGATCCTTGGCGAGCGTCAGGCACATCTTGCCGATCAGCTCGTTGGAGGAGGGGTTGAGCTGCAGGATACGGCCTTCCGGTGCGACGCCGGAATCCCACGAGATGACCTTGATGCCGCGCTGGGTTGCCTTCTTCAGCGCCGGAACAAGCGCGTCGGGATCGTTGGCCGAAACGGCGATGGCATCGACGCCTTGAGCGATCAGCGAGTTGATCACTTCGATCTGGCCTTCGGCCGTCGTCGATGTCGGACCGGTGTAGATCACTTCCACGCCGCCGAGTTCCTTGGCGGCTTCCTGGGCACCCTTGTTGGCGGCGTCGAAGAAACCGTTGCCGAGCGACTTCACGACGAGGCCGATCTTGATGTCCTTGGCGCTGGCAGTGCCGGCCATCATGGCGATGGCGAGCGCTGCGCCGAGCGCCAGTGTCTTTGCGAATTTCATGTCACTTTCCTCCCATTAAGATTTAGACTTCCACACCTCGGCGGCGCCTCATGCGACCGACGAGGAATCCTCCTTCGCAAGCTGCGCCACCGGGGTCGCGACAATAAGCCGGACGCCGGCATTCTCGACCATGCGAGCTGCCTCTTCTGAAATCCCGTCATCGGTGATGATCGCAGAAACACGGTCGAGCGCGCAGAGAATGAGGCTCGACCGCCGATTGAACTTGCTGGAATCGACCATCACGACGAGTTCGTCGGCCTGGTGCATCAGCTTCTGCTCGCTCTGGATGATGAGGGCGTCGGCCTCCATGATGCCGAGCGGGCCGACACCCTGCGCGCCGATGAACATGCGCCGCGCATAAAAATTGCGGATCGCGTCGTTGTCGAAGGGCGACAGGATCAGGCTCTGCTCGCGATAGATCGCGCCGCCCGGCACCGTCACGGTGTTTTTGGAATGCTTGACCAGATGTTCGGCGATGGCAAAAGAGTTGGTCATCACCTGCAGGCGGTGGCCGGCCATGTAATGCACCATCTGGAAAGTGGTCGTGCCGCCATTGATGATGATGGCGTCGCCGGCCTCGCAAAGTTCGACGGCGGCGCGCGCAATTGCGCGTTTTTTATCGATGTTGACTGATTCTGAAACCCGGAAGGGCCGGCCGGCGAGATTGCCGAGCTGCGGCGGATGCACCGCCTCCGCGCCGCCGCGGACACGGCGGATCTTGCCCTGCACGTGAAGAGCCGCAATGTCACGCCTGATTGTCGCTTCAGAAGCTTCCGTCAATTCGGAAATGTCCTGGATCGTCACGACGGACTTTTCCTGAACGGCGCTTAAGATGATGCGATGACGTTCGCGTTCGTGCATTGGCTCCTCCTCTTGTCATATATATTTCGTATCTGTTAAAGCCTGTCAATCACAAACGATCATAAATTTCCATATTGCGATGCAGCATAAGCGATTTTGATCGTTTTCGATTGACAAGCGCATTTATGATGCGCGATACCTTGAGCGAAAGGGCTCGCTGATCGCGGTGCCTGACAAGCCTATATGGGAGGATGATATGGCGGCGAACGTCCGGCTTCTGGAAAACCGGTGGGATGATGGTTATGCGGCGGGCCTCGATGAGCCCGGCAAGCTGCTCTATCGCTCCAATCTGCTCGGCGCCGACAAGCGCATCACCAATTACGGCGGCGGCAATACCTCGGCGAAGGTGATGGAAACCGATCCCCTAACCGGCGGCAAGGTCATGGTCCTTTGGGTCAAGGGCTCGGGCGGCGACGTCGGCACTATCAAGCTCGATGGTTTTGCGACCCTCTACCAGGACAAGCTGGAATCGCTGAAATCAATCTACAAGGGCGTCGAGGACGAAGACCGCATGGTCGGCTTCCTGCCGCACTGCACCTTCAACCTGAATGGCCGTGCCGCCTCGATCGACACGCCGCTGCACGGCTTTGTGCCGTTCACCCATGTCGACCACATGCATCCCGACGCGATCATCGCCATTGCCGCCTCGAAGAACTCCAGGGAATTGACCAAGCAGATCTTCGGTGACGAGATCGGCTGGCTGCCCTGGCGCCGTCCGGGCTTCCAGCTCGGCCTCGATCTCGAAGCCTTCGTCAAGGCGAACCCGAACGCCAAGGGCGTCGTGCTCGAAAGCCACGGCCTCTTCACCTGGGCGAATGACGCCAAGGCCTGCTACGAGCTGACACTCGACATCATCAACAAGGCGATCGTCTGGTTTGCCGAAAAGACCGAAGGCAAGACGATTTTCGGCGGTGCACTGACCCAGAGCCTGCCCGTCGCCGAGCGCCGCGCTATCGCCGCCCGGCTGATGCCGGAGATCCGCGGCCGGATCGGCAAGCAGGAGCGCAAGCTTGGCCATTTCGACGATCAGGACGCCGTGCTCGAATTCGTCAATTCCCGAGATCTGCGGCCGCTCGGCGCGCTCGGCACCAGCTGCCCCGACCATTTCCTGCGCACCAAGATCCGCCCGCTGATCGTCGATTTCGACCCGGCCAAGCCGGATGTCGACGCGATCGTCGCCGGCCTCGACCAGGCGCTGGAGGATTACCGCGCCGATTACGCCCGCTATTACAACGACTGCAAGCATGACAATTCGCCCGCGATGCGCGACGCCAATCCCGTCATCTTCCTCGTTCCCGGCGTCGGCATGCTGTCCTTTGCCCGCGACAAGGCAACGGCGCGCATCGCCAGCGAATTCTACGTCAACGCCATCAACGTCATGCGCGGTGCCTCGACGGTTTCGGAATATCGGGGCCTGCCGGAGCAGGAAGCCTTCGATATCGAATACTGGCTGCTGGAAGAGGCGAAGCTCCAGCGCATGCCGAAGCCGAAGAGCCTTGCCGGCCGGGTGGCGTTCGTCACCGGCGGCGCCGGCGGCATCGGCCGGGCGACGGCCGCCCGCCTTGTCGGCGAGGGCGCCTGCGTGGTGCTTGCCGATATCGATCAGGCAGCACTCGAAAGCACAGAGGCCGACTTCGTCAAGAAATACGGTGCTGATGCCGTGCGCAGCGTCCGGCTCGACGTTACCAAGGAAGATGCGGTGATCGCCTCCTTCGCGGAAGCTTCGGTCGAATTCGGCGGCGTCGATATCCTCGTCTCGAATGCCGGCATTGCCTCCTCCGCGCCGATCGAAGCCACCGAGCTTTCGACCTGGAACCGCAATATCGACATTCTGGCGACTGGCTATTTCCTTGTCTCGCGGGAGGCGTTCCGTCTGTTCCGCCGCCAGGCGCTCGGCGGCAACATTGTCTTCGTTGCCTCGAAGAACGGCCTTGCCGCTTCGCCGAACGCGTCTGCCTATTGCACGGCAAAGGCCGCCGAAATCCATCTCGCCCGCTGCCTGGCGCTGGAAGGCGCGGATGCCGGCATCCGCGTCAACACTGTCAACCCGGATGCGGTGCTGCGCGGTTCGAAGATCTGGAGCGGCGAATGGCGCGAGCAGCGCGCCGCCTCCTCGAAGATCGAGGTCGATGATCTCGAGGAACATTACCGCAAGCGTTCGATGCTGAAGCTCAACGTGTTTCCGGAGGATATCGCCGAGGCGATCTACTTCCTCGCATCGGACCTTTCGGCAAAATCAACCGGCAATATCATCAATGTCGACGCCGGCAACGTGCAGAGCTTTACGCGGTGATTTTTGACGGGCGGATGCGTCCGCCCCTCACCCTAACCCTCTCCCCGTCATGACGGGGAGAGGGGACTTGCCCAACGAAATGTTGGAGTAGGACAGAGACGGCGCGGCATATTCCCTTCTGCCCCTCACAACGGGGAGAAGGTGCCGGCAGGCGGATGAGGGGCGGCCCCACGGCAGTTCCAATGTAGAAATTGCAGAACCGGGAGGACAAAATGGCCGAGTTCAGGATCGCGCAGGATCTCGTCGCGAGCGAGAACGACAAGCGGGCAGCCGCACTGAAAGCCGATTATGAGGCGCTGGGCGCCATACTTGCGCGCCGCGGCGTCGATATCGAAGCCATCACCCGCAGGGTCGCGGAATTCTTCGTCGCCGTTCCTTCTTGGGGTGTCGGCACCGGCGGCACGCGCTTTGCCCGCTTCCCGGGCGCCGGCGAGCCACGCGGCATCTTCGACAAGCTCGACGATTGCGCCGTCATCAATCAGCTGACGCAGGCGACACCGACCGTCTCGCTGCATATTCCCTGGGACAAGGCGGACGCCAAGGAATTGAAGGCCAAGGGCGATGCGCTCGGCCTCGGCTTCGACGCGATGAATTCGAACACCTTCTCCGACGCGCCGGGACAGGCCCATTCCTACAAATACGGCTCTCTCAGCCACACCGACGCGGCGACGCGCGCGCAGGCGGTGGAGCACAATCTCGAATGCATCGAGATCGGCAAGGCGATCGGCTCCAAAGCGCTGACGGTCTGGATCGGCGACGGATCGAACTTCCCCGGCCAGAGCAATTTCACCAAGGCATTCGAGCGTTACCTCGCCTCGATGGCCGACATTTACAAGGCGCTGCCCGACGACTGGAAGCTGTTCTCCGAGCACAAGATGTATGAGCCGGCCTTCTATTCGACGATCGTACAGGACTGGGGCACCAACTATCTGATCGCCCAGACGCTCGGCCCCAAGGCCCATTGCCTTGTCGATCTCGGCCACCATGCGCCGAACACCAATATCGAGATGATCGTTGCCCGCCTGATCCAGTTCGGGAAGCTCGGCGGCTTCCACTTCAACGATTCGAAATATGGCGACGACGATCTCGATGCCGGCGTAATCGATCCCTATCGGCTGTTCCTGGTGTTCAACGAGCTGGTCGATGCCGAGCAGCGCGGCGTCAACGATTTCAATCCGGCGCATATGATCGACCAGTCCCACAATGTCACCGATCCGATCGAGAGCCTGATCAACAGCGCCAACGAAATCCGCCGCGCCTATGCGCAGGCGCTCCTCGTCGATCGCAAGGCGCTCGAGGGCTATCAGCAGGACAATGACGCGCTGATGGCGTCGGAAACGCTGAAGCGCGCCTATCGCGCCGATGTCGAACCGATCCTTGCCGAGGCGCGCCGTCGCGCCGGCGGGGCGATCGACCCGATCGCCGCCTACCGCGCCAGTGGCTACCGCAAAAAGGTGGCGGCCGAGCGTCCGGCATCGGTTGCCGGCGGCGGCGGCATCATCTGAGCTGCCGGGCTGAATGGAAGTGTGGTCGCCGGCAGCGCGGGGTGAAACGCTGCCGGCAATCGCCGATCACGGTTTCCAGGCGCCGGCGATCTGACGGGTTGCGATGTTCAACCGGTTCCAGACATTGATGTTGGCGATGGCGATGACGAGAGCCGCAAGGCTGCGGCCGTCATAATGCCGGGTCGCCTCGTCCCAGATCTCGTCCGGCACCGGGTCGGCGCGGTCGCTGGTGCGGGTCACAGCCTCGGTCAGCGCAAGGGCTGCTCGCTCGGCATCGCTATAATAGGGGGCGTCGCGCCAGCCGGCGACGGCAAAGAGCCGCTCATCCGTCTCACCGTGTTTGCGGGCAATGCGCCAATGACCATCGATGCAGACGCTGCAGCCGTTGATCTGGCTGGCGCGCAGATTGACGAGTTCGAGCAGCTTTGGCGAAAGGCCCGTTTCGGTCGGCACCTTGCCGAGTGCATTGAGCGCCTGCATGGCTTGTGGAAGCACGAGGGCGGGATTTCCCATTCTCTCCTGCATGATATGTCTCCTTGATGCGTTCAGGGTGCGACGATCCGCCGGCGCTGTCACACCGGCCCGGTTTCATTCGTCATTGATGTGACGGAACGCAGCGAAGGAATGTGACGGATGAACGAGAATAATTGGCTGGCCGATCAATTCGAGGCGAACCGGGCGCATCTGAAAGCGGCCGCCTATCGCATGCTCGGCTCGCGCAGCGAGGCCGAAGACGCCGTTCAGGAGGCTTGGCTGCGGCTCACCCGTGCGGATAGGACTGACGTCGGCAATCTCGGCGGCTGGCTGACGACGGTGGTGGCTCGTATCTGCCTCGATATGCTGCGTGCCCGCAAGACCCGGCGCGAGGAGCCGCTGGAGATGCCAGTCCATGCAGCGATCGCCGATCCTGCCAAGGATCCGGAGCGCGACGCCGCATTCGCCGATTCGGTGGGCGTGGCGCTGCTCGTCGTGTTGCAGACGCTGGCGCCTGCCGAACGGGTTGCCTTCGTGCTGCACGACATGTTCGATCTTCCCTTCGACGAAATCGCGCCGATTATCGGCCGATCATCCGCCGCCGCCCGTCAGCTCGCGAGCCGTGCCCGCCGCAGGGTGCAGGGCGTGGACGAGACGCCGGATGTCGATCTCGGCCGCAAGCGAACGATTGCGGAGGCCTTTCTAACGGCTTCGCGCAGCGGTGATCTGCAGGCGCTGATTGCCGTGCTCGCCCCAGATGTCGTGTTTCGGCTGGACGCGACGGCGGCGCGTTTCGGGGCCTTCGGCGAAACGCGCGGCGCATCCGAAGTGGCAGAGTTGTTCAAGGGCCGGGCGCAGGCGGCAGAGATCGCCATCGTCGACGGCGAGCTTGGCTTCGTCGTGCGCATCGCGGGTCAGATTCGCGTCGTAGTAGCGTTTACCATCGCCGGAGACAGGATTGCGGCCATCGAAGCCATCGCCGATCCCGACCACCTCGAACGGCTTGACTACTCAATCCTGCGAGATTGAAATCGCTGGAAAAATTTGCCGCTCCTTGGCGGGAGCGCGGTTGAGAACGAGCGCGCTGCCGCCACTGCCGTGCGGCTAGCGACGCTTCATTTCTCTTGACAGCAGTCTCTTCGGCTTTATTCTATTATAAGGATTTATATAGCATAACTATGGAATTTGGAAATATGATCATATCGGGCGACCGGACGAAGAAGCCACTTCTCCTCACCAATGTCAGACCGATGGCGTTCGGTGCGGGCGCATCCGAGGGGGTGATCGACATTCTCGTCAATGCTGACGGCCGCATCGCCGGGATTGGTCCGTCGCTTCCGGCCTCTGAGGATGTGACACGCGTCGACGGCAAGGGTGCCTTCATTTCGCCGGGCTGGATCGATCTACACGTACACATCTGGCATGGCGGCACCGATATCTCCATCCGCCCCTCCGAATGCGGTCTCGAGCGCGGCGTCACCACCCTGGTCGACGCCGGTTCGGCCGGCGAGGCAAATTTCCATGGCTTCCGCGAGTATATCATCGAGCCCTCACGCGAACGCATCAAGGCCTTCCTGAACCTCGGCTCGATCGGCCTCGTCGCCTGCAACCGCGTCGCCGAGCTCAGGGATATCAGGGATATCGATCTCGACCGGATTCTCGAAGTCTACGCCGAAAACAGCGAGCACATCGTCGGCATCAAGGTGCGCGCCAGCCACGTCATCACCGGCTCCTGGGGCGTCACTCCCGTCAAGCTCGGCAAGAAGATCGCCAAGATCCTGAAAGTGCCGATGATGGTCCATGTCGGCGAACCGCCGGCACTTTACGACGAAGTGCTCGAAATTCTCGACCCCGGCGACGTCGTCACCCACTGCTTCAACGGCAAGGCCGGTTCGAGCATCATGGAGGACGAGGATCTTTTCAATCTCGCCGAGCGCTGCGCCTCCGAAGGCATCCGCCTCGACATCGGCCATGGCGGCGCCTCCTTCTCCTTCAAGGTCGCCGAAGCGGCGATCGCGCGCGGGCTTCTGCCGTTCTCGATCTCGACCGATCTGCACGGCCATTCGATGAACTTTCCGGTCTGGGATCTGGCAACGACGATGTCGAAGCTGCTCAGCGTCGGCATGCCCTTCGACAAGGTCGTGGAAGCCGTCACCCATGCGCCGGCCTCCGTCATCAAGCTGCCGATGGAGAACCGACTTTCCGTCGGCGCGCCAGCCGAATTCACGATTTTCGACCTCGTCGATTCCGAGCTCGAAGCAACGGATTCCAATGGCGATGTCTCGGTCCTCGACAAGCTGTTCGAGCCGCGCTTTGCGGTGATGGGCGCCGAAGCGTTCACAGCCAGCCGGTACGTGCCGCGGGCGCGCAGGCTCGTGCGTCACAGCCACGGCTATTCCTACAGATAAATCCGGTGGCGCGGCAGGTGTCAGCGGTTGCGCCAACCCATCAGTTTTTCGATCCGTTCCGCCGAATTGCGCACATGCGCCGTATAATGGTTCTCATCGGAAAAGGCCTTCTGCTCAGGCAGCACGATCGAAATGGTGGCGACGCACTGGCCGGCGCGATCGCAGATCGGCGAGGCGATGCAGGCGACCGCATAGTCGGATTCTCCGGCCTGGATCGACAGGCGCGCCTCGAAGGCCTTGCCGGCCGCTTCCGACAGGGTGCTCGGATCGATCTCGGCGCGGCCGGTCGGTGATGAGCGGGCGCAGCGTTTGAAAAGCTCGATGCGTTCCTCTTCGGGGAGGTGGCCGACGAGCAGGCGGCCTGATGCCGTCCAGTTGAGCGGCACCCGGGTGCCGACGCGCGACGCCACCTGGAAATGGCTCGGACCGTCGGCCATGGCAAGCACCAGCATGTAATCGCCGTCACGGCCGCAGACCTGCACGGTTTCGCCGGCCTGGCGACAGAGATCGTGCATTTCATGAGTGGCAATGCTCATGAAATCCAGAGATCGCGCATAGGCGAGACCATAGTGATAAAGCCGGGCGCCGAGCCAGATCGAGCCGTCCGCCTGGCGCGTCAGCATGTTCTTCTCGACGAGGTCGTCGACGATGACGTAGACCGTCGATAGCGGCGCCTTCACCGCCTTGGCGATGGCATAGACGCCGGCCGGCGATCCTGTCTCATAGAGATGATCGATCACCTGAAGAGCGCGGTCGATGCCGCTGACGCGGGCGCGGCGCGTGCCCTTGCCGCCGGCTTCGCCGGCAAGGCTCTCATCTTCGGAGTAAACTGCGGGCGATGTCTTTCCGTCCAATTCCATGCACCTCATGAACACTGCAGCCATATTACATTACTATGGCACAATGGTCGCTGTGGCAAATCGCAACATCTTGTAGGTTGATCGTCTGTGCGGATGTGGTGGCGGTGGAACCGGGAGACTGCGTGATATCCGCATCCGCCGACCGCCGACCGCCGACCTCATAACAGGCAGACGCGCTCCGATGATGCTCCAGGCTTTTGCCAGCCCCTTGTCGAGCGTGACGAGCGTGGCGTCGCTACCGATTGCGACGGCGAGATGCAGTGCGTCACCGGCACGAAGACCGAGATTGAAAAGCGATCTGGCCGCAACGCCGTTGGAACAACCAGCCGCAGCCTGAGTTTGTCCCTCAACTCAGGAGGCTATAATGACACAATATCCAACACCCCCTTTCCCATCCCAGAAACAGCCGATGCCGGGTTTCACGGCACAGATGGATCCAGTTCCCGACCATGGTGAAAAAACCTATCGCGGATCCGAACGGCTCAAGGGCAAGCGGGCGATCATTACCGGTGGCGACAGCGGCATCGGCCGGGCAGTGGCAATCGCCTATGCCCGGGAAGGCGCAGATCTGGTGATCTCCTATCTTGACGAGGATGAGGATGCCGACGAGACGAAGCGGCTCGTTGAACAGGCGGGGCGCAAGGCCGTGCTCGTCAGTGGCGACATCCAGGATCCGGCCCATTGCCGGCAAATTGTCGAGACGGCGGTCAAGGAGCTCGGTGGTATCGACATTCTCGTCAACAATGCCGCGCACCAGGCAAGCTTCAAGAGCATCGACGAGATTAGCGACGAGGAGTGGGAGCTGACCTTCAAGGTCAACATCCACGCGATGTTCTACCTGACAAAGGCGGCCGTCGCCCATATGAAGCCCGGCAGCGCCATCATCAATACGGCCTCGATCAATGCGGACAATCCGAACCCGACGCTGCTTGCCTATGCCACCACGAAGGGCGCGATCCAGAATTTCACCGCTGGCCTGGCCCAGCTTCTGGCCGAGAAGGGCATTCGCGCCAATGCCGTGGCGCCGGGGCCGATCTGGACGCCGCTCATTCCCTCGACGCTGCCCGAAGACAGCGTCAGCAATTTCGGCAAGCAGGTGCCGATGAAGCGGCCCGGTCAGCCGGCCGAACTGGCCACGGCCTATGTCATGCTGGCCGATCCCTTGTCGAGCTATGTCTCCGGCACGACAATCGCGGTCACAGGCGGCAAGCCAATCCTCTGATGCATGTCGCCCGGAATTGGCGGTTTCGGGATGAAGGCATGCATGTAAACAAGGAGCTGAAGTGGGTAATCACGATCTGGTAGGATGCGCGCTTCAGTCACGGCTTGCCGTAGCCGCCGCCGGTCGGCGTCGTGACGATCACGGCGTCGCCGGCGGCGAGCATTGCCTGGTCGCAGCCTTCCAGCCTTTCGACCGTGCCGTCGCCGCGACGAATCTCCGTTTTTCCCAATTGCCCGTCTTCCCCGCCGAAGAGGCCGAAAGGCCGGATCGTTCGGTGCGAGGAGAGAATGCTGCAATCCATCGCTTGCAGGAAGCGGATGGTGCGCTCGGTCCCGCCGCCGGAACTATATTGGCCCTTGCCCCCGGAGCCGCGGCGGATGTGAAAATCTTCCAGCACGACGGGAAAGCGGAATTCCAGCACCTCGGGATCGGTCAGCCGTGAGTTGGTCATATGGGTGTGCACGCCGTCGGCGCCGCTGAAGCCGGTGCCGTCATTGAGCAGGCCGGCGGGGCCGCCGGAGCAGATTGTCTCGTAATATTGGTAGGTGACGTTGCCAAAGGTCAGGTTGTTCATCGACCCTTGGGCGGCTGCCAGCGTTCCGAGGGCCCCGAAGAGCGCATTCGTCACATGCTGGCTGGTCTCGACATTTCCGGCGACGACGGCGGCCGGATAGGCCGGGCGCAGCATCGATCCGTCCGGCACGACGATCCGGATCGGCCGCAGGCAGCCGGCATTCATCGGGATCGGCTGCTCGACCATGACGCGGAAGACATAGAGCACCGCGGCGCGCGTCACCGGTTCCGGCGCATTGAAATTGGTCGGTTGCTGGGCGCTCGTGCCGGTGAAATCGACCGTTGCCTCGCGCGCCTTCCGGTCGACGGTGATCTTCACCTTGATGACGGCGCCCTGATCGGTGGGATAGGCGAATTCGCTGTCGCTGAGGCGGGCGATCACCCGGCGAACGCTCTCCTCGGCATTGTCCTGGACATGGCCCATATAGGCTTCGACGACGTCGAGCCCGAAATGGGCGACCATCTTGCGCAGTTCCTGAACGCCCTTTTCGTTGGCCGCGATCTGCGCCTTCACGTCGGCGAGGTTCTGGGCCGGGTTGCGGGCGGGGTAGGGATGGTCCCGCAGCATTGCGGCAAATTCGCTCTCACGGAAACGGCCTTTGTCGACCAGCAGGAAATTGTCGATCAGCACGCCTTCCTCATCGACCTTGGTCGCCCGCGGCGTCATCGAACCAGGTGCCTTGCCGCCGATGTCGGCATGATGGCCGCGCGAGGCGACGTAAAACAGGATGGTCTCGCCGGCGTCGTCGAACACCGGCGTGACGACGGTGATGTCGGGCAGATGCGTGCCGCCGTTGTAAGGCGCATTGAGCGCGAAGACATCGCCCGGTCGAATGCGGCCTTCGTTGAGCCGGATGATCGTTTCGACCGAGCGATCCATCGATCCCAGATGCACGGGCATATGCGGCGCATTGGCGACGAGTGCGCCGGTGCGGTCGAAGACGGCGCAGGAGAAATCGAGCCGCTCCTTGATATTGACCGAGTGAGCAGTGTTCTGCAGCGTCACGCCCATCTGCTCGGCGATCGCCATGAACAGATTGTTGAAGACTTCGAGCATGACGGGGTCGGCGCTGGTGCCGATCGCCGAATTGCGGGAAAGCGCGATCTCGCGGGTGAGAACGATATGGTCGTGGCCGGTCAGGCGCGCCTGCCAGCCGGTCTCGACGACGATCGTCTGATGCGCTTCGATGATGAGGGCCGGCCCCTTGACGACTGCACCCGGCTTCAGCGCATCACGCCTGAAAATGCCGGCCTCATGCCAGCTTCCGCCGGAATAGAAGCGGGTCGTGCGCAGCGCTTGCGGTGCGAAGCTCCCCGCCTGCACGTTCATCTCCTCGACATCGGCGCCGCCGCCGATGCCTTCGACTTCGATGGATTCGACGACGACAGGCCGGTCTTCGAAGATGAAGCCGAACTGCTTCTTGTGGGCGGCGGCAAAGGCTTGCGTCATCTCCGCCTGCGGCCCGAAGGCGACGGGCAGGGCGGTGTCGGTGCCCTTATATTGCAGGTGCAGCCGGATGACGACCTCCATGTCGCCGGCTTCGACGCCCTGCAGCATCAGTTCCCTGCGCACCTCTTTCTCCAGTTCGGCCCGGATACCGCCGATCGCCGGCAGGGCGGCGGCTAGTTCGGCCAGCACCGCGCGCTGGCGTGTGGCGCGGATATCGGCGAGCCCCATGCCATAGGCCGAAAGAATGCCGGAGAAGGGGTGGATCAGCACCGTTTTCATGCCGAGGCTGTCGGCGACCAGGCAGGCATGCTGGCCGCCGGCGCCGCCGAAACAGGTGAGCGCATAGTCGGAAACGTCGTAACCGCGCTGGACGGAGATCTTCTTGATGGCGTTGGCCATATTCTCGACAGCGATAGCGAGGAAGCCGTCGGCCACCTCTTCCGCCGTCCGGCCGCCGCCGATATCCTGCGCCATCTCGGCAAAGGCGGCGCGCACCGCCTCGGCGTCGAGCGGCTGGTCTTGCTCCGGCCCGAAGATTGTGGGGAAGAACTCCGGCAGCAGCTTGCCCGTCATGATATTTGCATCAGTAACAGCAAGCGGCCCGCCGCGGCGATAGGATTTCGGGCCGGGCGTGGCACCCGCCGACTCCGGGCCGACGCGGAAGCGTGAACCGTCATAGCTCAGGATCGAGCCGCCGCCGGCTGCGACGGTATGGATCTTCATCATCGGCGCGCGCATGCGCACACCGGCGACCTCGGTCTCGAAAGCGCGTTCCAGCTCGCCGTCATAGTGCGAAACGTCCGTCGAGGTGCCGCCCATGTCGAAGCCGATCATCCTGTCGAAACCGGCGATGCGCGAGACCTCGACCGCGCCGACCACCCCGCCCGCGGGTCCGGAGAGGATTGCATCCTTTCCCTGGAAGAGATGCGCGTCGGTCAGTCCGCCCGAGGACTGCATGAACATCAGCTTCGGGCCCTTTCCTTCGACCGCGCCGAGCTCGACGGCGACCTGATCGACATAGCGCCGGAGAACCGGGGATAGATAGGCATCGACGACGGCCGTGTCGCCGCGGCCGACAAGCTTGATCAGCGGTGAAACCACATGCGAGGGCGAGATCTGCGTGAAGCCGATGGCGCGCGCGATGGCGGCGGCCTGCTGTTCGTGCTCGGGATAGCGGTAGGCATGCATGAAAACGATTGCGACGGCGCGCAGTCCCCGCGCATAGGCGGCTTCAAGCGCGTGCCGCAGATCATCTTCTAAGAGCGGGCGTTCCACCGTGCCGTCCGCCAGTACGCGCTCGTCGGCCTCGATCACATCGGCGTAGAGCAGTTCCGGTTTGACGATTTTCTTGGCGAAGATGTCGGCGCGCGCCTGATAGCCGATCTCCAGCGCATCGCGAAAGCCCTTCGTCGTCACCAACAGGGTCGGATCACCCTTGCGTTCGAGAAGTGCATTGGTGGCGACCGTCGTTCCCATCTTCACGGCGCCGATGAGCTCGGAAGGGATCGTCTGGCCGGGCTTGAGGCCGAGCAATTCGCGGATGCCATGAACCGCCGGGTCGCGATAGGCTTCCTGATTTTCCGAAAGCAGCTTGTTCGCGACGAGCGAGCCGTCGGGGCGGCGGGCGACGATATCGGTGAAGGTGCCGCCGCGATCGATCCAGAAATCCCACTGCCCGCTCATCGTCCGGCCTCCCGTTGAATTGAAAAATCATTGACGATTTATCGATAAAATGTCAACGTTGAGCTGTTGATCGTGGAGGGATGGAATGGCAGATGAATGCGGGCAACCGGAAATCGGGCCGATCGTCTCCTCCTCGCATCTCGCCGACGGCGCGCTTCCCGTTCTGTCGGAACTGGAATTTGGGCTCATCCTCGCCGGCAATGCCTTCGACCGCTGGATGGTGCGCTGCATGACGGCGGCGGGCGAACCCGGCTGCGCTGCGATCGACGTGCTGGTGCTGCATTCGGTGGCGCACCGGCGGCGGCCGAAGCGGCTCGGCGATCTCTGCAGCGTGCTCGGCGTCGAGGATACGCATCTGGTGATTTATGCGCTCAAGAAGCTGGAAAAGCGCGGCCTCGTGAAAAGCGCGCGGGCAGGCAAGGAGAAGTTGATCATCGCTACCGACAAGGGCGTTGAAACCTGCCTGAGATACCGTGCGGTGCGCGAAGCGTTGCTGGTGGAATCAATGAAGGGGCTCGGGCTCGATGCCGGCTCGACATCGGCAGTGGCAGCGATGCTGAGGGCACTTTCCGGCCACTACGATCAAGCAGCAAGGGCCGCCGCCTCTTTATGACGACAGCCCTTGTCGGGGGCAGGGAGAGATCCCCCGGGTTCAAGCGGCTTTTTCAGCCGAAGCAGGGGATGGCCGGCAGATTGGCGCGGCTCGCAAGCGCTCCGATCATCTTGCCCACCGGCGTCGGGCGCGGTTGACCTTTGTCGGCGGCCGTCTCCAGGAGTTGCTTGAAGTCCTCAAGCTTCACGCCGTCGGCGCGCAACACCATGGCGATCAGGGGGTCGCGAAGGGCTTCGGATATCGTCAGGTCGTCTCTGGTCTTTCTCATGGCTTGTCCTCCTTTCGTGGGCGGTCGCCCGTGTTCCACATCCGCCGCCAACCCTCTGCGTTGACTTTCGCGGCCTGTGGTGTTACCGGTAAGTAACAATGCTGTTGTTACCGATCGGTCACATTGATGTCAAGGACTTCGTCCGCAAAAAAATCAGAAACTTCGAATGAAATCTCCGCAACCGTTTCAGAAGATCGCATCCCGCCGCGGGAGCGCATCGTCTCGACGGCCGTGGAGCTTTTCCGCGAGCGCGGCATCCGCGGCATTGGCGTCGATGCCATCGCCGACGCCGCCCTGACCAACAAGATGACGCTCTACCGGCATTTCGGCTCGAAGGACGAACTCGTCTGCGAGACGTTGCGGCGCGCCTCCGAAAAGGCCAATGCCATCTGGTGCGATCTGGAGGCCGCCCATCCCGGCGATCCCCGCGCCCAGCTCGGCGCCTGGGTGGAGATGCGGGCGCAGTGTCTGAACGGCGAGCCCGCTGGCTGCGATCTCGCCAACGCCGCCATCGAGCTCAAGGGGGAGGGTCATCCCGCCCATGAAGTGATCGAACGGCACAAGGCCGAACAACGCGATCGCCTCGCCGCGCTCTGTTCGGCAGCCGGTGCGCGCGAACCTCAACTTCTTGCCGATACGCTGACGCTGCTGCTCGAAGGCGCGCGCGTCAGTCGCCAAACGATGGGCGCCGCCGGCTGTTGCGGCCATTTCGCCAAGGCCTGCAGAGCAGCGATCGCTTCTTTCACCTGATAGACCGGAACCTTACCGCCTCCACATCGTTTTCCCATCACCGGACGATGTGGAGACCGGGAGATGAACCACGTCTATCTCAAGCGGCTATATGCCAGACGCGCCGAGCTCGAAGCCAAGCTCGAGCTTCACGAGGCGCGCTATTGTTTTGGCGAGGAAGAGGTCGATGACGGCACCGACAGCGACCTGCGTCAGCGATTGAGCGAGGTCTCCGAGGAGATCGCCGCGCTGGAGAACAGGTCGGACAGAGCCTTTTCGGGGTAGGTCACCGAAGCTGCAACTGCTGTCGGATCATGGGCAAAGCCATGGTCAGGAGCGTCGCGAAAACCATGATGACGCCATAGGGTATCTTCCGGCTCGCCCGAATTTCCTCGATACGTATGAAAAAGGCGAGATGCGCGACTGCCAGCGGCACCGGCAGCCGCAGGACCAGCAGCGTCACGATGCCGAGGACAAGCAGCAGCACCGCGAACGGCATCATTCCGTGCCAGCCGATAAAAAGGCCGATCGGCAGGAAAAGCTTGGCGTCTCCTGCGCCAAACAGGCGGAACGCCCAGAGAGCCACCCCAAGCATGAACATCAGCAGACCGGCCGCGATGTCGCCGCCGATTCCACTCGAGGCAAACAGCGCCGCGCCGACATCATCCGAGCCAAGTATCAAGGCCACTGCCCGCAGTGCACAAAGTGTTACGAGCGCCAGCACGACGGCATTGGGGATTTTCCATGTACGGAAATCGGTCCAGGCCGCGTAGAGAAAAAGAAATACTGCAAGAGAACTAGTAACATTGACCATTTGCAGCATGGGCTTCGACCTTTTCGGCTATTTTAATCTTATTGTGTAGGCTAGATTCACTCGATTACGGCAAAATTGTCGATTTTTACGGCCGGTTCTTTCATCCCAGTTTTAACCATAAAGTATAGATATCGCCCGTTCGCCTACAAAAGATTTGACTAAATTAGAATTAACAGATTATTAATATTTCCAGTCGAAGGGGCGGTCTCGACGACAAAGTGCCGGGGGAAATACGGCGCACCACTTACCTGGGAGGTAATTCTCGATGAAAGCATTTGTAAATAGCGTACGCGCTTTCGCGCGGGAAGAAGATGGCGTCGCACTTACCGAATACCTCATTCTGCTTGCCTTGCTGGTTGGCGGGGTGATCACGGCGGTGACACTGGCCGGCACCAATCTGAGTGCGGTCTGGACGGCATGGGCAGGGTGGTTCACGACCGCGCTGGCTGTCCCGGCCTGATATTGGCGTTCGACGAAGGGAGGGGTTTTTGTTAACCCCTCTCTTCTAAATTAGAAATAATGAATGGATGCACTCCGTCCAGTGTAGCGAGTAACCGCGATGCGTTCTTCAACGATTTTAAGTCTCGTTATTGCATTTGTACTCGCCGCCGCCGCAGTTTTCGGGATGCGCGCGTATCTCTCCGATCAGAAGGCCCGACTGCTGGCGATGAACGGCGTGAAGGCCGAGGAAAGGACACTTGTGGTCGCCGCCACGCCAATGCGCTTCGGCGACCGGATTCGATCCGAAAACCTCAGGGCCATTCCCTGGCCCTCCAATGAAACACCCGCAGGCTCGTTCGTCAGCATCGATCTGGTCGTCGGCAACGATGCCCAGCCGCGTTATGCCATGGCGGCGATCGATCCGGGCGAGCCGGTTCTATCCTCGAAAATCACCGGTACCGGCGAACGCGCCACGCTGTCGGCGGCGCTCGACCAGGGCATGAAGGCGGTCTCCATCCGGGTCAACGACGTGCTCGGCGTTGCCGGGTTCGTAAGGCCTTCCGATCGCGTCGACGTGCTTCTGACGCGGGTCGTGCGCGGACCGGCCGGCAACGATCAGACCTTCGTCGACGTGCTGCTGCAAGGCGTCAAGGTGCTGGCGGTGGACCAGACGGCGGACGAGCGCAAGGACGAGCCATCCGTCGTCAAGACCGTGACCTTTGAGGTCACGACCGACGAGGCGCAGCGCCTTACCCTCGGCTCCAGTATCGGCACGCTCTCACTGGCGCTCCGCAATGTTGCCTCTTCCTCTATCGAGCAGACCCGGCCGATCACCGTCGCCGACCTCGGTGGCGGGGCGATGGCGACAGAACTGGGCAAGGATTTGGAAAAGAAGTTGCCAGAACCCGAGAAACAAGTGCAGATTGTGGAGCAAAGGGTCGAACCGGTGTTGCCGGTTGAGCCGAAGTGGGTGACAGTGGGGGTCTGGAACACGACGAAGCGCGAGGAGCACCGAGTCGGCCTGGTCCAGTGATGTTTATGCGGCATGCCGCAGGTGCGGCTAGCCGAATGAGGGGGCTAAAGCAGGCATGGCGAGCGGCAAGAGAAGAATCGCAGGGACGAAAAGCCTTGCGGCATTAGCGGCAGTGTTTTCGGCCTGTGTGTGTTTGGCCCCTGGATTTGCCGGCTGCGCCAACGCACAGGAAAAGTCCGTCACTTTAGGCGAATCGGTCCAGCACGTGACGCTGCCTCCGAACGAGACGCTGACGCTCAATACCGGGCAGCCCTTCGGGGATCTCGTCATCGGCAGCGCCGAT
This sequence comes from Rhizobium sp. NLR16a, assembly GCF_017948245.1. Classification (NCBI taxonomy): domain Bacteria; kingdom Pseudomonadati; phylum Pseudomonadota; class Alphaproteobacteria; order Hyphomicrobiales; family Rhizobiaceae; genus Rhizobium; species Rhizobium sp. NLR16a. Next base: position 400,365 of record NZ_CP072867.1, read on the forward strand.
ATGATCGACGTGGTGCCGCTTTCCGACCGCTCGCTGTTCATTCGCGGCAAAAAGATCGGCGCCACCAATATCTCGGTCTATGGCGAAGACAAGTCGCTTCTCGGCGTCATCGACATCCGCGTTGCCAGCGATTTTAGCGAAGTCGCCTCCGCCATTCGCTCTGCCGCGCCCTCGGCTCGGGTCAGGGTCATCAACTCCAACGATCGCATTCGCCTGACAGGCTTCGTCCGCGACGGCATCGAACTGCAGCGGGTGATGGAAATCGCCCAGTCCTATTCCGACCAACCGGTGCTGAACCAGTTGCGCGTCAGTGACAGCCAGCAGGTGATGCTGGAGGTCCGGGTCATCGAAGCCTCGCGCCAGACGGGTCGTGACCTCGGGATCGGTTGGTCCGGGCACGGCAACAACGGAATCGGCAAGGCAACGACCAGCCAGGGTATCACCGTGGACGATGACGGCAACCTGGTCCGTAGCCTCCTCGATCCCAAGGGTGCGGCAACGGGGGCGCTGCCCTTCGGCCAGTTGATCGCCAAGGTGCTGGAAATCTCGGGCGGCCACATCGACGTGGTGATCAACGCCCTCGAGCAGAAGGGACTGGTGCGTCGCCTGGCGCAGCCGAACCTCATCGCCATGAGCGGCTCGACCGCCAGCTTCCATGCCGGCGGTGAGGTGCCGATCCTGAAGACGACGAACAACGGCACGACGGTCGCCACCGAGACGGACTATCGCCCCTTCGGTGTGCGGCTGACCTTCAAGCCGGTGGTTCTTGATGATGGGCTGATCAATCTGGAGATCGAGCCTGAAGTTTCCGAACTCGATCCGTCGATCAACGTCAACGGCAATCCGGGCTTCATCTCGCGCGCGGCCAGCACCACGGTCGCGCTTCGCGACGGCCAGAGCTTTGCCTTGGCCGGCCTGCTGCAGTCGATCAATGCCAAGGACATCCAGCAATTGCCCGGCCTCGGAAAGATACCAGTGCTCGGCGCACTATTCCGTTCGACGAGTTTCCAGAAGAAGGAATCCGACCTCGTCATCGTCGTCACGCCGCACATCGTTCGACCGGCCCGCCCTGGCGAGGATCTCTACAGTCCGCTCGACCAGACGCGTTCGTCCAACGACCTCGAGCTTTTTGCGCTCGGTGTCATGGAAGTCGACAAGGACATGCTCCGACGCTTTCGCAATGGCGAAGGTGTGACTGGGCCCTATGGCCATCGTCTCGACCTGAACCAGGGAGTCCAAGCCGTTGCTACAAAACGCTAAGCGCGTCCTTTTCGTCCTTGCAGCCGCCGGCCTCGCTTCCGGCTGCGCCGACTACATGAACCATCGCGACACGATCACCTTCGGGCTCGGCAATGCCGTGGAAGCAAACAAGGCCATCCACATTCAGGACCCGTTCCCGCCGGAAGCCCAGCGAACGCAAATCGCAAGCGACGGCAAGGTGATCCGCAGGGTGGTCACTCAATATCAGAACGGCGGGTTGGGCGTTGTTCAGCCGTCGCCGGCCATGGGGGCGAATGGGGCCTCCAACGGGGCGACCGCCAGCCAATAGGCTGGCGAAAGGCATGAACTGCGGCAGTGCGCCGGAGGGAAAATGCACGAAACGGGGTCATCACGGCGATAGCGCCGTGATGGGGGGACGCCAATGCTCAGCAGGGTTGTCAGACGGTTCTGGAACGATCATCGCGGCTATGTCATCGCCTTGACGCTCATCGCCATGCCAATGCTTCTCGGCTTTTCGCTGCTGATCATCGATGTCGGTCGCAGCAGCAACCTGCATACCGATCTCCAGAACGCCGTCGATGCGATGGCGCTGGCCGGGGCCCGCGAACTCGATGGCCGCGATGATGCCATTACGAGGGCGCAGACGGCGATCGAGAAAATCGCCAACAGCGCGGCCTTTTCCGGCGGCGGAACCGGCATGTCGCTTGGCTCGAATATCAGCGTGACCTATGACGCCGGCAACGATGCCGGAAGCACTGTTACCGTGCTTTTTCTGAAGGATATCCCGGCCAACGACGATACATCAATCCCGGCTTCGATGGAAACGACAGTGGCCAGCGAAGCGTCCTATGCCTGGGTCATCGCCAAGCCGCAAGCGATGCAGACGATCTTTCCGATCCCGGTCGGCTTTACCCGCGATACAATCAACATCGCCGCCGACGCCGTGGCGGTATATCACGCCAGTGCCTGCGACGTGACGCCGATCTACATCTGCAATCCGTTCGAGCCGGTGGGGAACACGAGTGAAAGCGCCAGCGAAACTGCAGCTACGGCCCTGCACACCAACTTTGCGGCCGGCAATCTCTACGGACGACAGATCGAGCTTCACAGCACCGCGGCATCCAATCCCGGTCCCGGCAATTTCGGCTTCCTGCGGACCCCCTTGGGCAATGGTGCGTCCGTGCTGGCGGAGGCTCTTGCCACCGGCAATCCCGGTACATGCTACACACAGGACAACCTCGATACAGAGACCGGCGCAAAGGCGGGGCCCGTCGAGGACGGGGTCAATACGCGCTTTGGCTTCTACTCCTCGTCGTTCAACAAGGCGAACGGAGATTATCGTTACCGGCCTGCCCAGAACGTGCGCTCCGCGCAGTCAATCAGCGGCAAGGGCAAGAAGGGCTGCGATACCTATGATCCAGTCATGGTCGGAGCCGTTGTCGGCGATGCGACCAAGGCCTTGCCGCTCGGCTATGGAGCGGGCATGACCTCGCTTGCCGGCGGCAAGATCAGCAGTGGCAACAATTGGAACTACACGACCTATTGGAATGTCGCGCAGGGCACGGCAGCGCCCTCGGTGAGCACGGTCCTCAGCAACTACTCCAGTTATCCCCCGCAGGCGACCGGAACGCCAGCACAGCCCTCCGCTTATGACGTCTATCGCTACGAGCTTGCAAACGCGGCTCTCATCAATCATGCCTCGGCGAATGGTGAGACCGGAACGCCGGCAACGGGTGGTCAGTGCTATGCCGGCCCGGACCTTTCGAACTATACGGCAGCCGAATATGGCGACCGCCGCGAGATTTTCTCGGCCATTGTCAATTGTGGCTATGAGGCTTCGGTCGGCCATCTGAACGGTCACAAGGCCACGCGCGCCGTTGCCTTCGCGCGCATGTTCCTGACCAAGCCGGCGATAAAGGATGCCGGCGAACGATACCTTTCCCTGGAGATGATCGACATCACCGGCAAGGGTGGTCGCGGTACGCTGGACGAATTCCTGCGGGAAGAATCGGAGCTGGTCAGATGATTGCGTTCCGCAATTTTATTCTGCATCGGCTTTGCCTCGGTTTCTGGCGGCGGGAGGAAGGCGCAGTGCTCGCCGAAGCGCTGCTCGCAATCCCCTTTGTGACGCTCTTTGCGGCTGGAATACTGGAGTTTGGCAGCATCTTCTGGCAGCGCATGCAGATCGACGCAGGCTTGCGCGATGCGGGGCGTTACCTTTCGCGCTGCCGACCGGCCTCGGGAACCTATGTGCCGACATGCAATCAGGCGACGGCCAAGACCATTGCTTTTTACGGAACGCAAACACCCGCGGCAGATGCTGAGCCCCGTGTCCCCGGCTGGAACGACCCTTCCGACATCACAATCAGTGCACCCGATGCGGACGGCAACATCACCATTTCCACTGCGCATCTCTATCAGAGTTCACCGGTATTCGCCTTTCTCGGACTCGACGCCATCACGATCAGTTCCTTCCATGAAGAGAGATACATCGGATGGTGACCTCCAGGGCAATCAAGGCATTCTGGCAGGATAGCAGTGGCGCCAGCCTTGTCGAAGCATTGCTGACCTTTCCGATCGTCATGCTGGTCTTCGCCGCCTTCATCGAGTTCGGCTATGCCATGTCGCAGTGGAATCAGACAGTCAAGGCACTGCAATATGGTGCCCGACTGGCGGCCGTATCAGATCCGCTGACAACCAATTTCGCTGCCGTTTTCCCGGTCGAAGCTGCCGATCCGCTCAACAACGGCAAAGCGACGCCGAACGATGCCACGATATCCTCGACCTGCGGACCGGCTCTTGCGAACTGCAGCACGGCGGCATTGAACCGGATTGTCCTCGGAAGCGACGGCGTTTGCAACGCGGGAACCGATCCCCACCCGGGCATTTGCGACCTAAACTGGCGCATCACGCCGGATAAGCTGATGGTCACCTATCAGCGATCGGGGCTCGGCTATTGGGGCCGCCCGGACGGGCCGGTGCTGACGATGCGGCTGGAGGTGCGCGACATCACCTTCGATCTGCCGATCCTCGGCGGGCTGCTGGGACTGAACGACGTCACCATCCCGGCCCATCCGGTGACGATCACGACGGAAGACCTGAAGACCTGCTCAACCTGCTGACTTCTTGTTACGCGTAGGAAAGCGAAAATGACAGCGCACATGAACATTGCCGCATCCACCAAGATCCTGGTTCTCTCCGACGACGCGGCCGCAGCGAGCTTCATGCTCGATACATTCGGGTCGCTTTCGCGTTACGATGTCCGCCATCTCTCGCTGAAGGCGCTCGGAGAAAAGGGCCGACTCGATCCGACGCAGTTCGGACTGATCGTTCTCGACGTCGACAACGGGGAATTGCTGCAGCAACCGGAGCTCTTCGCGTTTCGCACCCGCTATCGGGACGTTCCGCTCGTCGTCGTCTCCGAAGACTTGCCGGACGACATGCTGCGGCTGCTCTTCCGCCTGAACGGCAATGACTGGCTGAAGAAGCCGCTCGAGCGCCGCGCCATGATCGACATGATTTCGACCCATGCGCCAGGCACGGGCGCCAGCGACAGCCGGGTGCATGCCGTGGTCTCAGCCGTCGGTGGCGCGGGCGCCAGCATGATCGCTTCGTCGCTCGCGCATGTGCTGGCCCAGCCGACCAAGAATTCCACGCCGAGGATCGACTTGTTCGACACGGATTTTTGTTCTGGGGCGCTCGGCTATTATCTCAATCTTGTCAACGACTACGACTTGAAACCGGTCATCGCCAATCCTTCCCGGGTCGATCTCGAATTCATCGATCTTGTCCGAAAGCGGCATCCGGGCGGCTTTTCACTGCTGTCCTTCAAGCAGCCGTCAGTCCTTCTGGCGCCGAAGGGCGGTGAACTCGTGCTGCGTATGCTCGACGTGGCCGCCTTTGAGAGCGACCACACGATCGTCGACATCCCCTATTATGACACGCCGTGGAAATACGAGGTGCTCACTTCGGTCAACAGCATCTATATCGTCACAGAAATGACGGTCCCCGCGCTTTCTCATGCGAAGGATTTGTTTTCAAACCTGGTGCGGCTGCGAGGAAGTGCGGATCAGATATTCATCGTCATCAACAAATACCGCGCCAAGTTTTTTGGCCTCGGCCTGCGCCGACAACAAACGGAGAAGATATTCAAGGACATCCCGACGCACGTCATTGCGGATGACTGGGAGACTTTGAGCGAGGCGGTCAACCGCGGAGTGCTGCCGGTTCAGGTGAATTCCCGTGCGCGCTTCTGCGGCGCGGTCGGTAAACTTGGAGCATTGGTGCGATGAAGGCGATTGACAGTGGGTGCATAAGGTCCTGCGTCGGCCTTGTGTTTCTGGCCGTTCTGGCCGTCGCCGGGGATGCGGCGGCAGCCGGGCTAGTGCCGCGAAGCCTTGGGCCGACGACAAGCACGGTGGTGACGATCGAAAAAGGCTACGCGGCTGGAACGATCGTCATCGTCAGCGCGAACCGAACGCTGGATCTCGTCATCTCCGATGGACGGGCGATCCGTTACAAGATCGGCGTCGGACGAGATGGATTTCGCTGGAGCGGGACTGTCAAGGTTGGACGCAAGGCGGAGTGGCCCGACTGGCGCCCGCCTGCCGAGATGAAGGCGCGCGCAGCCGGGCTTCCGGACCTGGTGCCCGCCGGGCCGCTCAATCCCTTGGGCGCTCGCGGGATCTATCTCTTCAAGGGCGGGACCGACACGCTCTACCGCATTCATGGAACGAACGAGCAGTCGACGGTCGGCGATTTCGCGTCATCGGGCTGTTTTCGCATGAGCAATGCCGACGTCATCGATCTCTATGAGAGGGTGAAAGTCGGTTCCACGGTCATTGTAAAATAGTTCAGGGGTGGGAAACATGGCGAACGGCATCATGGGGCGTTTCTACAAGCATCAGCAGGAGCCTGAAATCCGCGAACATCCGGAGGCGGCCGAACTGTCACTCGTCGCAGCGCAGAACATGCCTGCCCAACCGGTCTCTGTCAGCAGCACGGTGAGTGGCGAAGAAGCTTCGCTTGGGCCGGACCTGGTTTCCGAGCGGGTCAATCTGCACCGCTACCTGCTCGATCGCATCAACCTCGGGATTCTCGACACGCTCGACAACGAGGAGATCGCCACCGAGATCCGACCGCTGGTCAAGGATTACATCCGCAATAACAACTTTCCGCTGAATGCCAAGGAAATCAATGATCTGATTCGCGATATCACCGACGAGATGCTCGGGCTGGGGCCGATCGAGCCGCTGCTGGCCGACGACACGATCGCGGATATTCTCATCAACGGCTACAACAGCGTCTATGTCGAGCGGAGCGGCAAGCTCGAGAGCACCGCCGTGCGGTTCAAGGACGAGGACCATCTGCTTCGGGTGATCAACAAGATCGTCTCGGCCGTCGGTCGCCGCGTCGACGAGTCGACGCCGATGGTCGACGCCCGCCTCAAGGATGGCTCGCGTGTCAACGTTGCCATCAGGCCGATCTCGGTCGATGGACCGCTCGTTTCCATTCGCAAATTCACCCGCAAGCCGCTGACATTGGAGCGCCTGGTGCAATATGGCGCCATGGCCGATGCGATGCGCATCCTTCTCAGCGCTGCGGTCAAGGGCAAGGTGTCGATGGTGATTTCAGGCGGCACCGGTTCCGGCAAGACCACCTTGCTCAACGCTCTCTCGTCCCAGATTTCTCCAAAGGAGCGCCTGATCACCATCGAGGATGCGGCCGAACTGCAACTGCAGCAGCCCCATGTCGGGCGCTTGGAAACCCGACCGCCGACGCTCGACGGACGCAACGAGATCCGCCAACGCGAACTTCTGAAAAACGCCCTGCGCATGCGCCCCGACCGCATCATCGTCGGCGAAGTCCGCGGCGACGAGGCATTCGACATGCTGCAGGCGATGAATACCGGTCACGAGGGGTCGATGACGACGATTCACGCCAACACGCCCCGCGACGCCGTCGGCCGGCTTGAGCAGATGGTCGGCATGGCCGGGATGCCGATGTCGCAGTTGAGTATTCGCTCGCAGATCTCGTCCGCCATCACCGTCATCGTGCAGGTACAGCGCCTGAGCGACGGCAGCCGCAAAGTTGTCTCGATCTCCGAGATCACCGGCATGGAGGGCGAAGTCGTGCAGATGCAGGAGATTATGAAATTCAAGAAAATCAACACCGATGAAGGTGGGCGGATCCATGGAGAATTCCGCGCCACCGGCATCCGGCCGCGGTTCGTCGAGGAATTTGCCGAACTCGGGATCGAGATCCCTGTGGCGATTTTCGATCCCGGTAAACCGCTGCAAACGGGACCTGTTCAATGACGACCCTCACGCTGCTTTACGCCGCCGTTTTCACCGCGGCCCTAGTCGCTGTCGAAGCGATCATGCGCGGCTATTTCAAGACATCCGAACGCCACCGCGCGGTGAACCATCGGTTGCGCTTGCTCGAGGTCAGCGATGATCATCGTAAAACCTATAGCGATATGCTCAAGGAGCGCGGTGCCGGCGACAGTTGGCGGCAAACCCCCATAATGCAGCGACTGCTGCGGTTCTACGCCCAGTCGGGAATCAAGTTCGATATCAGGCGTTTTGCTCTCTTCGCGATCGCCGGCGCACTTGTGACATGGCTGGTCGTCCAGTTCCTCGTGCCGAGCACTCTGTTCAGAATACCCGTCTTTCTCCTGATCTGCCTCCTCGTCCCGGCACTCGTCGTCTGGCGCGCCCGGGCCAGCCGCATGAAGAAATTCGAACTGAAACTTCCTGAAGCGCTGGATGTCGCCAATCGCAGCCTCGCGGCTGGCCACCCGCTGCCAGCGGCGATCGCTCTGGTGGCCCGCGAGATGCCTGATCCGATCGGCACCGAGTTCGGCCTCCTCTCGGATGAACTCACCTACGGCGTTACACTGGATGATGCCCTTCTCAACTTGGCGGGCCGGGTCGGCGTCGAGGATCTGAATCTGCTCGCGATATCGTTGAGCGTACAGGCGGGAACCGGCGGAAATCTCGTGGAGATCTTGCAAAACCTTTCGAAGACGCTGCGAGACCGGACGATGCTGAAGGCGAAGGTCAGAGCGATTTCCTCGGAAGGGCGTATCACGGCGATCTTCATGTCGGTTTATCCCTTTCTGCTCTACGCGATGATCAAGGCATTGTCGCCGACCTACTTCGATCCCGTCTGGGATAGCGGCTACGGAACCGCCATTGTGAGCGTGCTGCTCACCGTCATGGCGATCGGGAATGTCATTCTCTACAAGATGGTCAACTTCGAGTACTGAGGCGGTCATGTCGAGTGAGTATGGAATTTACCTCATCGTCTTCTTTGCAGTCCTGATCTTTACAGCAGCAGCCTCGGAACTGTTTTTTCGACAGCGCGAGGTCGCGGTTCGGGTGTCGAAGAGCTCGGCGGCAGCCCGCGAGGAGTTCCACCTCGGCGATACGACGATCGCCGATCTCGGCGAGGCTGAAAACCGCCTGATCCGTCGCTATTTCGAGATTACGCGACGCGACACGAATGTGAACTCCACCCAGAACCGGCTGATTCGTGCGGGGTATTTCGCTGCCGGCGCCGTGACCACCTTCCAGGTGGTTCGCGCGGTGGTCTGTATCAGCGTGCTCGTTGCGGCGGTCTGGGCCGTAAACCGGATCGCACCCAATATGTCGCAGATGGCGGCCCTGATCATTGCGATGTTTGCTGCGGGCGTAACCTTCATCCTGGTCAACATCTATATCGACCGGCGCGGCGCCGCCAAGGAGAGGGAGTACCGCCGACTCTTTCCCGATTTCATGGATATGCTGATCGTCTGCCTCGATGCGGGCATGAGCATCGAGGCGGCGGCAAACCGGGTTGCTCGTGAATTCGTCGACAAGAAGCAGGACTTCGGCCTGCATCTCTCGATCATGATGCTGGAAGTGCGTGGCGGCCGGCGATTGCGCGAGGCGCTCGCCAACCTTGCCACCCGCCTGAGAATCGATGAGGCCCGGGCCCTTTCCGTTCTGTTCCGCCAATCGGAGGAACTCGGGACCAGCGTTACGCAGACGCTGCGGGTCTACAGCAAGGAAATGCGCGACCTGCGTATTGTCCGCGCGGAGGAAAAGGCCAACGCCCTGCCGGTCAAGATGCTGCTGCCGCTCGGCGCCTTCCTTTTTCCGGTGAGCCTCATCATCGTTCTCGTCCCCATTGTTATCCGTGTCGTCATGCTTCTCGTCAGCATGAAACCCGGCGGTTGAGCCAAGCGAGGTCGTATGCAGTATTCGCTCGAACAAAATCGTAATGATGCGATCATTTCCCTCGACCCGCGGATGCCAATGGCACCGGCAAGCCTAGAACAAGCGGGATTGGATCAGTCGTTCCTGCTCCGGCTGGCCGCAAAATGTGCGGCCGAACAGGATACGACCACGGCATCTCATCTCGCTGAGCGCATGAAATTGCCGAAAGTGATCGTCAACATCCTGATCAAGGAACTGGTGAAACTCGCCTATCTCGAGGCCCGTGGCTTGGCGGGTGAGGATGTCAAATCCGATGTCCGATATGCGCTGTCAATGAAGGGGTTCGAATATGCCCACACGGCGTCGCGTCAATGCCAATATGTCGGACCGGCGCCGGTATCGCTCGACGCGTTCTGCCGGCAACTCGGTTTGCAGTCCATCCATGACGAGCGCGTGACCCCCGAGCGGCTGACCGACAGCCTTGAGGGGCTGGTGCTCGCGCACACCCTGGTCGAAAAGCTCGGCCCGGCCATTAACTCCGGCCGCTCTATTCTGCTTTACGGACCGCCCGGCAACGGAAAGACCAGCATCGCCGAGCGGACGTCGCAGCTGTTTCGCCAAACGATCTGGGTGCCCTATGCCATCGAGGTCGGCGGCCATGTCATCAGTTTCTATGACGAAGCCGTGCACCACCCTGTATCCGAGGCTGATACGGATTCTCATCCGAAAGCGGATCGCCGATGGATCGAATGCCGCCGCCCGGTGATCAAGACGGGCGGGGAATTGACCCTCGATCAGCTCGATCTCACCTTCAACGCCGGGCCAAATGTCTATGAAGCGCCCATACACTTGAAGGCCTCCGGCGGCGTCTTCATAATCGACGACTTCGGGCGTCAGCAAGTGGCGCCGCAGGCGCTCATCAATCGCTGGATTGTGCCGCTCGAGCGCGGATATGACTTCCTGACGCTGCACACCGGCAAGAAGTTCAAGGTTCCCTTTGACGAGTTGGTCGTGTTTTCGACCAATATCGCACCGAAGGACCTCTCCGACGAGGCGGGCTTGCGGCGCCTCAAATACAAGATCTATGTCAACACGCCGTCGCGAGACGAATATATCAGAATTTTCAAATCCTATGCCAGCGGCGCCGGAGTGGTTGTCTGCGATCCAGACCTGAACCTGTTCTACGATCGCAAGTACAATGGCGATGTGCTAGCGTCGTGTTATCATCCGAAATATCTTATCGATTTCGTCGGTTCTTACTGCGAATTCAACGGCATAACAGGAATCGCGTCGCTCGATATGCTCGAACGGGCGTGGGAAGGTGTATTTACGTCGGAATGATTGCGGGCCTGGTGCTGATCGCCTGTTCCCGGACAATGTGTCCAACTTTATGACTTACGGGGGAGTAACACAAATGACCGGCATCCCGAATATCGACATCGAAGCCGACCGCGCAAAACCAAGCCACATGCGAACACCAGAGCCGAGAGGCTCAAGAAACCCGCTGCTCGTCGGTTTGATCCTCATGCTCCTGCCGGTGAATGCCGGCGTTCTCATTTATACGGCCAAGAACTCAGCCGATGTTCGCGAGAGCCGCGAAACCATCGCCGCGCTCAAAAGGTCCATTGATGGCCTGAGAGGACAAATGGAAAAGCAGTCGGGCAACATCGCGGATACTGCCAAGGCCGACGAAGTCGCACTGATCCGCCAGGAGATTGATAGCTTGCAAAAGTCCATTTTGTCGATGAACGAAGGGATGCGCAACGACATAAGCGGTGCACGCATGGGTTCAGCCTTGGTCCTCAGCGCGCCCGGCAAGGAACCAGCACAATTTTTCGCACCTTCGGTCCGCGCCCTGTCGGCGGAAACTCTAACGCCGGATAGCACTCTTGCGTCCATCGAAGCCGGCGGCATTCCAATCAATAACCTGCCGCGTTACGAACGCACGCTCTCGCCGGAAGGCAAGCTCATCCTTCGGAAGGCACGGTAAATACCGACTTCGCCGAAATCCCCAAAGCAATCGGTGGACGCCGCCAGGGGCGCCGTGCCGCTGCTCATATCTAGGGCGTTCTCATCTCGACGCAGATTGCCGATCGCTGAAGGATCGATTACCTCTGAGCATACTTCACACTGTTCTTCATCAGTTCGAGATTACGGGCAGTGACTTCGTTTCCGGGATCGAGCTCATAGGCTTTCAGGAAATAGCGTCTGGCAGTCCGCAGGTCGCCACGTAACAGGTGAGAATATCCGATATTGTTGTAGTAGACCGGGGTGTTGCCGATCATCCGCGAGAGTTGCTGGTAGGCGCGGTCGGACGTGTCAAAGCGGGCAACCATGTCGGCGGAGGCTGCCAGGCCTAGCCAGGCGGCCGGGTCTTCCGGAAAAACGTCGACGGCGCGCTTGTAGATGGCGTAGGATTTTCCGTAGTTTTTTTCCTGAAACTGCAGTTTGCCGTTGGTTATCAGCTCGTCGTTCTTGTAGAAGGCGACCGCCGAGTCGTCCTGGAGGGTTTTGGCACTGTCGCCGTAAGCAGCCAGACCATCAACGCCGGATGACTGGCAACCAGCCAAAATCGCTCCGGTCGCCAGCAAAAAGGCAATGCATTTCGTCCCAGCTCTGATCTGCAACATTGGCAATTTGATCCCCACCAGACATTCTTACCCAAGACTCGGATGCGTTCACCGGCATCATCATGAAAAAAAGCTAACAACTCAAGAATTTAAGCAATTACTCACAAAAAAGCGACGGAGGCGGCCTTCGCCGGGATTGCGCAATGGGTGATAAACCCCAGCTATCCAGGGTAGGTATCATGTGCCCAGTGTTTCTCAGAGTAGAAAATTAATCGACGTCGCCCACCCTGTTCGCCAGGTCAAAGGATGGAACGCCGCATGCGGATCGCCATTTTTTCGCTGATGCGACTGGGGCCAGCACTGGCCTTAGTCCCTGGCGCTGAGGATCTCGATCGTCCGCTCGTCGAATTTTCCTTGATAAAAACGATCGATCACCCGGTGGAAGGGTGAGTCGTGATCGCTGATCGCAGCAAACAAGGTCATCGAAGAGCGCAGCTTGATATCATCAGGCGAGCCGAGGATGTCATGAGCCGATCGGCCGTCGATCGATAAAATCGCCTCGACGCAGCGCAGCAGCCGGCTTGAGAGCGTGGGATCGGCGAGATAGGCAGCGGCTTCCCCGGCCGAGCGTATGGCGTATTTTTCCGCCATTGCCGAGGTGCCGAGACCAGTTATCTGCGGGAAGATGAACCACATCCAATGGGAGGTTTTCCGTCCGGCCCTCAGCTCGGAAAGCGCCTGCTCGTAGATGCCGTTTTGGGCATCGACGAAACGTTCGAGATTGTAATCGATCTTGCCGGCCATGGTTCTTTCCCCTTTTTGCTGTCAACGCAGCCTTGAGCCAGAGGTCTCCATGCCCGGCGAAGGAACGTCTCCCCGGCGAACAATGTCGCCCGGGGGTAGTCGACTTTGCTATCAGCAGACCCTTTCAGCATAAGGGCTACTGTCACGGCAATGGCCGTAAGGCTGATGGTGCGGCGTATCGTCAGGGGTGGCGGCAATGGCCGATGTCGTCACCGGATCCGTCTCGCTGGATGAATATGCGGCAAAACCGACAAAGCTCAAGACAACCAGCGCTGCGACCACGACGATGCGCTCGAAACCGGAAAGTTTCTGGGCGCTGACATGTTCCACATAGTCGCGCTCGCCTGGACCGGCAGTTTCGTCCTCTTTCACGTGGAGGGTCACCATGTCCTGGCGACGGCTTAAATTTTCACAATCTGTCATTTTTATTACTCCTGGAACACATGCGAGCCGGTCGAAGAGTAAACTCTCACCCTCGTGCCGAACCGGCTCGCCATGCGTGCATGCATGTGTGTCTTCAATCGTGGCAATTGAAGGGGCGATATTCAAACTCAGTGTTCAAAAATTCGTACCAATAAATGCAAAAGATCGTGAGGCTCTGGCCCGCTCGAATGATCCGGGTTAGTCCTAGGCGGCATCTCTCATCAGGACCGTCCCATGAGCAAATCCTTCGGTGCGATGTCTGTCGCCCAGCTTTCCGTTCTCATCCAGGGCGGTGTCGCCGATCCGGTCGATGTGGCCGAGACGGTATTCGAATCCATCTCGGGTTTTGCCGACAAGGCGGTCTTCACCACATTGCTCGAAGGCCGGGCGATGGAGGAGGCGCGCGCCTCCTCCAAACGTTTGCGGGAAGGCCGCTCGCTCGGTTTGCTGGACGGCGTTCCGATCGCCTGGAAGGATCTTTTCGACATTGAGGGCCTGCCAACGACGGCAGGGTCCGTCGTCCTGGCCGCCGATCCGCCCGCCACTCGCGATGCGGCGGTCGTCGGTCTCCTCAGGCAGGCGGGCATGATTGCCATCGGCCGCACCAATATGAGCGAGTTCGCCTTTTCCGGCCTTGGCATCAATCCGCATTACGGCACGCCGGTCAATCCGCGCGGCACCGATCTCCCGCGCATCCCCGGCGGCTCCTCCTCCGGCGCCGGTGTTGCCGTCGCAGCCGGGCTGGTGCCGGTCGCGATGGGCACGGATACCGGCGGGTCGGTGCGCATTCCCGCCGCCTTCAACGGGATCGTCGGCTATAAGGCAACATCAGGCCGTCATGCGATGGACGGCGTCTATCCGCTGGCAAAGAGCCTCGATTCGCTGGGGCCGCTCTGCCGCAGCGTCAGGGATGGCGTGTGGATCGATGCGGCGATGCGCGGCCTGACCGCGCCTGATGTCGTCGAGTGTCCGTTGCGGGGGCTGGAATTGCTCGTGCCCGAAAATATCGTTTTCGATGCGGCGGAACCGGGCGTTGTCGCTGCTTTCGAGATGGCTTTGGAACGTCTTCAAAGCGCCGGTGCCTCTGTTTCCCGCACCGTCATTCCCGCCTTCAGCGAAATCTTCGATCTGATGACGAGATATGGTCCACTGGTGACGGCGGAGGCTTTCGCCCTTCACCAGGAACGTTTGGCGGGGCCGGATGCAGACCGTATGGACCATCGCGTCGTCATGCGTACCCGCTTGGGAAGCAGGACAACGGCGTCCGATTACATCGCGATGCTGCAGGCGCGCAGCCGCCTGATCGCCGATACGAACCGCCTCATTGGCAATCGCCTGATCGCTTTTCCCACGGTCGCCCATGTCGCACCGCCGATCGCGCCGCTGGAAAAGGATGACGAACTGTTCTTCGCCACGAATAACAAGACGCTGCGCAATACCGCGCTCGGCAATTTCCTCGACTGGTGCGGCGTTTCCATCCCCTGCGGCACGGGCGTAGCAGTCATGCCGGTCGGTCTGCTGCTTTCGGCGACCGCAAATCGCGACGAGGCGCTGCTGGGGGCGGCACTTGTGGCCGAGGCGGTGGTCCGGGGCGATTTCGTCTGAAATTGGCAATTGAACCGCCCGGTGTTTATTGCCATTGATGGGTGAGGAGATTCTGGAGGAAGGCACGTGCAAGTTTTGCAGAACGGACGCTTCGCGGTTTCGACCTGGTCGCTGCATCGGCTGCTTGGCGCTGTTTATGCCTATAGCCCCGATCCTGATAAGAGTGCGGCGCCGAAAGAGCCCTACGGCCCCGGCGGCGCGGCGCTGATCGACATGCCGGCGGCGCTCGCGGCGCGCGATATCCACCGGCTGGAGGTCTGTTCTTTCCATCTGCCGAGCCTTGATGCCGCCTATCTAACTGAACTCAGCGACGCGGTGGCGTCGTCGAACGTGCTGTTCCAGACGCTACTGGTCGAGGACGGCGATCCAAGCCATCCCGAAACGGCCGAACGCGATGTCAGATGGATGGCAGAGTGGATCGATATCGCGGCTGCGCTTGGGGCGCAAAGGATGCGCGTCATCGCCGGCAAGCAGAAGCCGACGCCGGAAAACCTTGCCCGCGCCGCCCGCCATCTTGATTGGCTGGCAGAGCAGGCGGAACGCAGCGGCGTGCGTGTCGTCGTCGAGAACTGGTTCGACCTGCTGCCGTCACCGGTCGAGACGAACTGGCTGCTTGACCGGCTGGACGGCACGGTCGGGCTCAACGGCGATCTGGGCAACTGGACGGCGCCGGCCAAATATCAGGGCCTCGCCGATATCATGCGCCGGGCGGAAATCTGCCACGCCAAGGCGGACTATAACGCTGCGGGTCTCGATGCCGAGGATTACCGCAAGTGCCTGGAGATGTGCGAGACGGCCGGTTACGCCGGTCCTTTCACTGTGATTTACGACTCGCCGTTCTTCCCCAACGAATGGGACGGCATTCTGCTGCAAAAGGCGTTCATCGAGGATTTCCTGCATGAGACGCCGGCGCGCAGGTTGGCTTAATAAGCTTATTCCTGGCGCGGGAACCTCTGGCTCTCCTCCAGCACGTTCAGGTCCATGTGGTTGCGCATGTAGCGCTCCGAGGCTTTCTGCAGCGGCTGATAATCCCAGGGATAATAGGCACCATTGCGCAGCGCGGCATAGACCACCCAGCGGCGCGCCTGGCTTTCGCGCACGGCTGCGTCGAAATCGGAAAGGTTCCAGCGCCGGCCGGCCTGTTCGACAAGGCTTGCCAAGGCGTCGGCATGCGCCGGATTTTCCGCCAGGTTCTCGAGCTCGTGGGGGTCGGCCTCAAGGTCGAACAGCATCGGCGGGTCCTTTTCGCAGAGCGAGAGCTTGTATCGCCCGTCCCTAAGGCAGACGAGCGGCGCTTCGGAACCTTCCGCGGCATATTCCATCGGCACGGGGCCTCGGCTGCCGCCGCCCTGGGCAAGCGCTGCGAGATCCCAACCCTCGGTCCACGGTCTCAGTGAGGCGATATCGATCCCGACGAGGCCGGCGAGTGTCGGCGTCACGTCGAGGGTGGAGACGGGCTGGTCGATGCGCTTCGGCTTCCAGCCCGGTGCCGCAATCATCAGCGGAACGCGAGCCGAACCTTCGAAGAAGTTCATCTTGAACCAGAGACCGCGATCGCCGAGCATGTCGCCATGGTCTGACACGAACAGGATGATCGTGTTGTCGGCCATGCGGCTGCGTTCCAGCACGTCGAGAATCTCGCCGATCTTCTCGTCGACATAGGAAATGTTGGCGAAATAGCCGCGTCTTGCCCGCCTGATCTGCTCCCGACTGATGTCGAAAGCATCGTGGTCGCAGGCTCTCATCAGGCGCTGCGAATGTGGGTCCTGCTGTCCATATGCGATCGGCGCGACCGCCGGGTCGAGGGCCGGGCAATCCTCATAGAGATCCCAGAATTTGCGGCGTGCGACATAGGGATCGTGCGGATGGGTAAAGCTGACGGTCAGGCACCAGGGGCGTTCATCCTGGCCGCGCGAGAGATCGAAGAGCTTGCGGGTGGCGTGATAGGCGACCTCGTCGTCATACTCCATCTGGTTGGTGATTTCGGCCACGCCGGCGCCGGTGACCGAGCCGAGATTATGGTACCACCAGTCGATGCGTTCGCCGGGCTTGGTGTAGTCGGGCGTCCAGCCGAAATCGGCCGGATAGATATCCGTCGTCAGGCGCTCTTCGAAGCCATGCAACTGGTCGGGGCCGACGAAATGCATCTTGCCTGATAGCGCCGTCTGGTATCCGGCCGCGCGCAGATGGTGGGCATAGGTCGGGATGTCGGAAGCAAATTCGGCCGCATTGTCGTAGACGCGCGTCCGGCTCGGCAATTGCCCGGACATGAAGGAGGCGCGCGCCGGCGCGCAGAGCGGGCTTGCCGTATAGGTATTGGCGAAGCGTATCGAGCGCTCTGCCAGCGATTTCAGATGCGGCGCGTGAAGAAAATCGGCGGGGCCATCGGGAAAGAAGGTTCCATTCAGCTGATCCACCATCAGGATGAGGATATTCGGGCGCGCCATTTGAATTGCCTTTTGCTATTTGAAGATTTTATTGAAGCGTCTAATATCGCGCCTGTAAAGGCGGCTTTTTTCGATATCTGCCCAAAAGGATTTTTATGTCAGAACGGACGCCTGAGCTCGGATGGATGCGCCTCTTCGTCGAGGTGGCGCGGCTCGGGAGCTTTTCCGCGGCGGCAGCGCTTCTCGGTTTGAGCCAGCCGGCCGTGAGCTATCAGATCCGCCGGCTGGAAGAGCAGTTCGGCGTCAGCCTGCTGCGCCGCCAGCATCGTGGCGTCGAACTCACCGCGGAAGGCGAGCGGCTTCTCGAGGTGGCTGCCAAGGCGGTCGGCGACATCGACGCGCTCGCCCGCAGTTTCCGGGTCGAGGCGCAAAGACCGGTGGTCAGGCTGAGAACCGATTATGCTTTCTCGGCACTTTGGCTGATCCCGCGCATGGATGGCTTTCGCCTTCTGCACCCGGAAACGGATATGCAGATCGTCGCGACGCAGCGGCTTGCGGCCGGATTTCGCGACGAGGCGGATGTTGCGGTGGTTTTCGGTACGCGGGCGGAATTCGGCGCCGTCGGTACGCTTCTGCTGCCGGAAAGGGTCGTGCCTGTCTGCACACGCGGGTTTCTCGATCGCAATGGTCCTTTCGACGATCCGAGGCAGGTTGCCAAGGCGAGGCTGATCCATCTCGACGCGCCGCTGCCATCGCCCTGGTTCGACTGGCGCGGTTATTTTGCCGAACTTTCCGTCCAGCGTGACATCAATGCCGGCCGCGGCGACATCAGTTTCAATACCTATTCGCTCGTTATCCAGGCCGCACTAAGCGAGCAGGGCGTGGCGCTCGGCTGGATCGGCCTCGTCGATACGCTTCTTTCGGCGCACATGCTGCTGCAAGCCGGCCCGCAGTTGGAGGCGGCCGACCGCGGTTATTGGCTGGTGCCGCCGCAGTCTCCAAATGTCCTCAGCGAGAAGCTCTGCACCTGGCTGTCGGATGAGGTAGAGAGAAATGCTGAGTAGCGGTTGCATTTCTCCACGGGAGAAGCCTTGTCATCGGCGATGCCGATCGACATTGTGGGATCGAATTCATGAAGAAGGTGGCTGAAGCATGCGAACGATCGGATATGTCATCGGACTGCTTATGGTCCTGCTCGGCCTGATCTGGATTGGGCAGGGAAGCGGCTATTTTCCCTATCCGGCCTCCAGTTTCATGATCGCCCAAAAGATCTGGATGCTCTGGGGAGCAATTCTGGCGGCGGCGGGCATCGTCGTGATGGTCATCATCTCGCGGCGGCGCAGAGGATAAACTGCTGCCGCCGCTTGGCGGCAATCCGGCCGGAGACGGCCTGTCGAATGAGGAGAATGGCATGAGCGCAGCTGAAATCGATGGCTTTGCGGACCGGATCAGGAAGCACCAGGGCGGCATGATCTCCGCCTGGGTCGGCATCCCCGACGCCATGCTCGTCAACCACCTGGCGCAGGAAGCTTTCGATGCCGTCGTGCTGGATATGCAGCATGGCATGTGGGACATGCAGTCGGCGGCAAACGCCGTCGCTCAGACGCGTCTTGCCGGCAAGCCGGCCATCGCGCGCATTCCCGTCGGCGATTTTGCCTCCGCTTCGCGGCTGCTCGATGCCGGCGCCTCCGGTATCATCGCGCCGATGATCAATTCGGCCGAGGACGCGCGAGCCCTGGTCAGGACCACGAAATATCCGCCACTCGGCGAGCGCAGCTGGGGGCCGTCATTGGCGCTGAACCATACCGGTCTGTCGGCTGACGTGTATCTCAAGAGCGCCAACGAACTCACTGTCGCCATCGCCATGATCGAAACCCGCGCCGCTCTCGACGCGATCGACGGCATTCTCGGCGTCACCGGCATCGACGGCATTTTCGTCGGTCCTGCCGATCTTTCGATTGCGCTGTCGAACGGCGACCAGGTGGCGCCGAACGCCGCCGAAATCGACAGCGCCATGCAGCATGCCGTTGCTCGCTGCCGCGCCCACGGCAAATTCGCCTGCGCCTATGCCGGCGATGGCGAGCGGGCTGGCGAACTGCTGAAGTTCGGCTTCGACCTGGTCATTGCCGGTGCGGAGACCGTGCAACTGCGCGCCGGCGCCCGCCGTGCGATCAACGCAGCGCGCAGGATCGCTTCCGGCGGCTGAGCTCGTCTCAGCGGACCGGTTTGACCGCCAGCCAGATGACGTGGCGGGCGCCGCGCTTGCGGTTGGCGCGGGTGTTGACGACGTCGACAGAAAAGCCGCTGTCCTTGAGACGCCGTGTGAAATCCGGATCGGGGCCGGACGACCAGACGGCGAGCACGCCGCCGGGGCGAAGTGCGTCGCGGGTGGCGCGAAGGCCGTTAAAATCGTAGAGCCGGTCATTGGATTTGCGGGTCAGCCCGTCCGGGCCGTTGTCGACATCGAGCAGAATCGCGTCATAGCCTGCCTTGCCGGCACGGATCGCCTCGCCGACGTCGCCTTGATGGATGCCGACGCGGGGATCGTCGAGACAGCCCTTGAAGACCTCGGCCATCGGCCCGCGCGCCCAGGCGACGACGGCGGGCACGAGTTCGGCGACGGTGACGCTGGCATCTTCGGGAAGGACGGCGAGGGCGGCACGCAGGGTAAAGCCCATGCCGAGCCCGCCGATCAAGATTCGGGGCTTCGGATGCGCCGTGATCCGTTCCCAGGACAGCGTTGCCAGCGCTTCCTCCGAGCCGCTGAGGCGGCTGTTCATCAACTCGTTGGCACCGAGCATGATCGAGAATTCGCTGCCGCGCTGCTTCAGCCTGAGTTCGCCGTCTTCGCCGGGAATGGTCGCGGAATCGAGCTGAATCCAGGGCAGCATGACGGTTTCGCCTCACATGAAAGGAACCGTCCCCTAGCACAGGGCGAAGAGCGAGGCCAGCAAGCCGGCCTCAGATCATCCGCATGAAATGGTTCTGCTCCGCTTCGACGATCTCGTCCTGCGGTGCGGCCGAACGACGGCGGATATGTTCCACCTCCTCGGGCATCAAGCGCGCCTTCGGATCGTCGAAGCGGACATCGGGATCGGGCACTGCCGAAAGCAGCAGCCTTGTATAGGGATGCAGCGGGTTGTCGATCACCCGAGCGGTGCTGCCCCATTCGACGACCTGGCCGGCATACATCACCGCGATGTCCTCGGCGACGTAACGGGCAGTGGCGATGTCATGGGTGATGTAGAGCAGACCGAGATTCATCTCCTGCTTCATCTCGTTCAGAAGGTTCAACACGCCCAGGCGCACCGAGACGTCGAGCATCGAAGTCGGCTCGTCCGCCACGATCACCTCCGGCTTGACGGCGAGGGCGCGTGCAATGTTGACGCGCTGGCGTTGACCGCCGGAGAGTTCATGCGGATATTTCGGCGCGACAAGATCCGGGTCGAGCCTGACGCGCTGCAAGAGTTCCCGCACCGTCGCATCGATCTCGCTGCGGCGGATATCCGGCCTGTGCAGCTTCAGCGGCCGCTGTAGATGGTGGGCGATCGTATGCGCCGGGTTCAGCGAGGCGAACGGGTCCTGGAAAATCATCTGCACGGATCTGCGGTAGCGCGCGATCTCGTCCGCCCCGGCGCCTTCGACCGGGCGGCCCTTATAGAGGATCTGTCCTGCTGTCGGCTGATATTCGCGCATCGCCATGCGGGCGCAAGTGGTCTTGCCGCTGCCGGATTCGCCGACGAGCGCCAGTGCCCGGCCAGCATGCAGCGAAAAGGAGATCGAGCGGGCGGCATGGACGGCGGATGCGCCGTGGCCGAAGGTTTTGCTCACTTGGTCCAGGACGAGGATGGTTTCGCTCATAGCAGCACGCCTCCATGAAGCGAGGGGAAGGAAGCCCAGAGCTTTTTCGTATAGGCGTGCTGCGGTGTCTTGTAGATCGCGCCGGCATCGTTCTGCTCGACGAGCCTGCCGCCGAGCATGATGCCGATGCGATCGCAGAACTGCACCATCAACCCGAGATCATGGGTGATGAAAAGCACCGAGAAGCCGAAGCTGCGGCGCAGTTCGTTGATGCGCTGCAGGATCTCGCGCTGGACGACGACGTCGAGCGCCGTCGTCGGCTCGTCCATGACGACCAGTTTCGGATCGAGCGCCATGCAGATGGCAATGACGATGCGCTGGCGCATGCCGCCGGAAAACTGGTGCGGGTAGTCGCGCATGCGGTCCGGCGCGATGTCGACCAGTTTCAGCATCTCGGCGGTGCGCTCGCGGGCCTGCGCGCGGCTCATGTTCTTATGCGTGCGCAGCACGTCATAGAATTGCGTCTCGACGCGCAGCACCGGGTTCAGCGAATTCATGGCGCTCTGGAAGACCATGGCGACTTCGCGCCAGCGGAAGGCGGCAAGCGCCTGCCGGTCGAGGCCGAGCACGTCGCGGCCGTCGAGCAGGATGCGGCTCTCCTTGCGGATCAGCGCCGGCGGCCTGTGCAGGCGGCTGATGGCGAAGGCGATGGTGCTCTTGCCGCAGCCGGATTCGCCGGCGAGGCCGAAAACTTGGCCCGGCGTGACGTCGAAGCTGACGTCGTCGACGGCGCGGAAATCCTTCTCCTCGCCGATATAATCGATGGTGAGGTTCCTCACCGAGAGCAGCGGCTGCGTCACAGGCGGCCCTCCCCGGAGTGGACGAGCAGCGACCAGCGCTTCAGGTGATTGCCAGTGCGCAGACGCGGATTGGCGATCTCGTCGACGGCGAAGTTGAGGAGCGACATGCCGATGCCGAGGAAGGCGAGCGCGAAGCAGGGGGTGAGGATATCCCACCAGGCGCCGACCGAAAGTGCGGAGGCCTTCTGCGCATTATAGAGCATCGTGCCCCAGGAGATCGCTTTGGGATCGCCGAGCCCCAGGAATTCCAGTGTCGCTTCGGTGATAATAGCGAAGATGACGCTGCCGATGAAATTGATGCCGACGATGGATATGACGTTGGGGAAGATCTCGAATGTCATGATGCGCCACTGCGGCTCGCCCATCATCTCGGCCGATTTGACGAAATCCTTGTGTTTGACCGAGAGCGTTTCGGCGCGGGTGACGCGTGCGCCCCAGGCCCAGGAAGTGGCGCCGAGGATGAGGGCGATGACGAGCGGGCTTGCTTGGCCGATGAAGGCTGCGAGCACCAGTAGCAGCGGCAGATTGGGAACGACGAGCACCATGTTGGTGAAGAAGCTGATGATTTCGTCCGTCTTGCCGCCGCGATAACCGGAGATGATGCCGAGCGCTGTGCCAACGAGCGTGATCAGCAGCCCGGCGCCGAAGCCAACGGCAAGCGAGGTGCGGGCGCCGTAGAGCAGGCGGGCGAAGACGTCCTGGCCGATGCGAGTCGTGCCGAGCAGATGGTCGAGCGATGGCGGCTGGTGCGGCCTGCCGGTGCGGGCGGCCGGATCGTAGTGCGTCAGCAGCGGTGCCGCGATCGCGACGGCGATGATGAGAGCGATGATGACGAGGCCGATCAGCGCCTTGCGGTTTCGCAGCAGGCTCTTCATCTCACGCTCCCTTCAGCCGCGGGTCGAGCGAGATATAGCTGACGTCGACGATGAAATTGGCGATCAGCATGGTTGCTGTCATGATCAGGAGCTGGCCCTGGATGACGGGATAATCGCGGGCGAGGATTGCCTGGTAGAGAATGTTGCCGAGACCGGGATAGTTGTAGACGACCTCGGTCACCAGCGAGCCGCCGAGGATGGTGCCGATGGCGATGGCAAGGCTGGAGACGGTCGGCAGCAGGGCGTTGCGCGCCGCATACCAGAGCATCACATGCCGGTCGGAGAGGCCCTTGGCGCGGGCCATGACGATATAGTCCTCGCCGAGCAGGTTGATCATGTTGTTGCGCATGGTGACGGTGAAACCGCCGATCAGCACGGTGCAGAGGGTCACCATCGGCAGGATGCCGTGATAGGCGACGCTGCCGATATAGTGCAGGCTGAAGGCCGGATCGAGCGACGGATCGGCGGCATAGCCGTTCGGAAACCAGCCGAGCGTGAAGCCGAAGATGAAGAGCACGATCAGCGACGTCACGACGGCCGGTACCGAGGTCGCGAAGATCGCGCCGACGGAGACGATGACGTCGAACCTGCTGCCGCGCCGCCAGGCGGCGAGGATGCCGAGGAAGGTGCCGAGCGCGAAGCTGACGATCGTCGCCGTTCCCATCAGGCCGACGGTCCAGACGAGGGCATGGCCGAGAACCGAGGTGACCGGCAACGGGAAATACTTGATCGAGCGGCCGAGATCGCCGGTGAAGATGCTGCCGAGATAGGTGAGATATTGCTGCCAGAGCGGACCGTCGACGAAGCCGAAGGTCAGCTTCAGCGCCTGCAGGCTTTCCGGCGGCAATTCGGCGCCGGCGCTCGAAAACATGATCTGCACGGGATCGCCCGGCATCAGACGGGGCAGGAAGAAATTGATCGTCGCTGCCGCGGTGAAGGCTGCCATGTAGAAGACGAGGCGGCGAAGCAGGAAAGCCATGGGGACTCCGTCGTGAGCGGAGCGGCGTGACGCGCCGCTCCCGAGATCAATGCCTTACTTGACCGGCTCCAAGGCGAGCAGGTTCAAGAGGCGCGCCGGATTGGTGCGCGAGATCGACGGATTGACGAAGGGATTTTCCTTGGTCGACCAGCCGGTGAAACGCTTGGTGTTGTACTGGTACCAGTTCGGATTGTTGAAGACCGGAATGACAGGCATGTTTTCGGCGACGATGCGCTGCGCCTTGTTCATCGCTTCCTTCTGTTTGGCGAGGTCGGCGGTCTGGGTGAACTCGGTGACGAGCTTCTCCACATCCGGGTTGAACCAGCGCTGCGCGGTGAAGCGGGTCTTGCCTTTGTCCGAAGCGCTGAAGGCGCGCTTGTAGGGATAGTAGGGCGAAGCCGAAGCCGGCAGGCTGTTGATCGCCGCATCGAAGGTGCCGTTGATGAGGTTGCCGGTCCATACGGCTTCTTCAGGCGTTTCGATCTTGGCATCGATGCCGACCGCCTGCATGCCTTCGACGGCGATGTTGACGGTGTCGACCCAGTCCGTCCAGGAGTTCGGGACGATGATCGAGAAGGCGATCTTGCTGCCGTCGGAATTGTCGCGGAAGCCGTCGCCATCCTTGTCCTTGTAGCCGGCCTCGTCGAGCAGCGCCTTGGCCGCGTCGGCGTCATAGGTCGCGTATTTGCCGAAGTCGGCCTTGATGGAAGGGTCTGCCCAGCTCTTGTAGAGTTCACCCATCAGGCCGGGGTCTTCGTTCAGCGTCGGGTAGCCGTAGCCGGCGACGTCGATCATCGTCTTGCGGTCGAGCGCCATGCCGACGGCGCGGCGGAACTTCACATCGTTGAAGGCCTTCTTGTTGTTCTCGTTTGCGGTTTCCAAGTTGAACAGGAAGGCGACCATGCTGCTCGGCGAATACCAATAGTGGAAATGCGCCGGGTCCTTCGAGACATAGACATTGTCGATGTCGGGAATGAAGGAGACGCCCCAGTCGAGCGTGCCGTCGGCGGTTGCCGTCAGGATCTGATTGTTGTCGGCAAGCTGCGGAAAGCGCATGCAGTCGATCTTCAGATGCGCGTTGTCCCAATAGTTCGGGTTGCGGCACTGGTCGTAGGTCTGGCCGGTGAAGCGCGGCACCTCCGTCAGCGGGCCGCTGCCGACCGGGGTCTCGTTGGCGAAGGTGACGGGATCGGCGACGTCCTTCCAGACATGTTCGGGAACGATTGGCAGCTGCGAGATCTGCTCGGCGGCAAGCGAGCTCGGATTGGCGAGGGTGAAGCGCACCGTCTGGCCGTCGACGGCTTGGACGTCGGTGACGAACGTCCAGATGCTGACGAAATCGAGCGCCGGGAATTTCTTCAGATAGTCATAGGTGAACTTGACGTCGGATGCGGTCAGCGGCTTGCCATCAGACCATTTCAGGTTCCGGCGCAGCTTGAATTCGATGCTCTTCAGATCGTCGGAGAGCTTGAAGCTTTCGGCCAGGCGATAGACTGGCTTGTTGCTGTCGAAGCGATTGAAAATCACCAGCGGCTCGTAGATGAAGTCGAGCGTCGACTGGCGCGACGAAGTCTGGTTGAACGGGTTGAAGTTGCGAACCCAGGTGGTTGCCGGTTCGATATTCGCCGTCAGGATCGTCTGCGCCATGGCGGATCCCGAAATCAGCGTGAGTGCTGCGGCCCCAAGAAGATATTTTTTCATGTTCCATTCCCCTTCTTCTTATACGTGAAAAATGATGTGCCGGTCAGGCGGCCGGCACGCTGGCAAACATGTCTTCGACTTGCCGGTGAGCGGCGCGATAATCGATCTTGAGATTGCCGAGGCGGGCCTTGCCGGCGGCGATGCGCTTGAGAGCGGCGTCGGTCAGCGGGCGGGCGGCCTTGGCTGCGGCTTCGCTTTCCCTGACGTCACCGTGGCTGTGGAGGGCGATATCGAAGCCCGCGTCGAGCACTTGGGCGACGCGTTCCGGCAGGGTGCCGGAGAGCGACTGCATGAAGATGCAGTCGGATATCAGCACGCCCTCATAGCCCATCTCCTTGCGGATCAGGTCGTGCATAACAGGCGAGATCGAAGCCGGCAGCTCCGCGTCATAAGCCGAATAGACGACATGGGCGACCATGGCCCAGGGCGTATCCTTCAGCGTGACGAACGGCTTGAAATCGGTGGCGATGAGCGTTTCGCGGCTGGCATCGACCACCGGACGCTCCTTGTGGGAGTCGAGCGTGGCGCGGCCATGGCCGGGAATATGCTTCATGACGGGCATGTTGCCGGTCTCTAGCAGGCCGTCGACCACCTCGCGGCCGAGGGCGGCGATGAAGTCCGGATCGGGGCCGAAGGAGCGGGCGCCGATGACCGCGCTCGTCGTCTCGAAGACGAGGTCGAGAACGGGCGAGCAGCCGCTGGAAAGGCCGAGTTCCGTCATCATCGCGCCCATGGCCTGGGAGGACAGGCGCAGTGCCTTTTTGCCGAGATCGAGATCGCGCCGCGCCAGGTCGGCGAACTGGCCGAAGCTGCGGAAGAGCGGCCAGGGACCGGCGTCGAGGTGTTGGACGCGCCCGCCTTCCTGGTCGGTGAAGACAGGCGCATCGTCGCGGCCGACGGCTTCGCGAAAGCGCTCGATCAGCCGCCTCGTCTGCTCCGGCTCGCGCTGATTGCGCCGCCCGACGAAAAGGCCGAGCGGGTTGGTGTCGCGAAAGAGCGCGAATTCATAATCCGATATGATGGGATTCGGAAGCCCGACGAAAAGGGCAAGAGGGGTCGAGGACAATTCTGGAACTCCGGTATCAGATGGTCATTTCGGCGCGCTTCTGAGCATGCCTTCGTAAATGCCCTTGTCGGGGGCGGGGATAACGATGGCGCCTGCGGTCCTGGCGTAGAAGTCGACGGGGCCGGCATCGCCGATGAAGGCGTAGGCATGGCCGAGCGTCTTCATCGTCTGAAGGCAGGCGGAAAACAGCGCGAGGCCGATGCCCCTGCCGCGTGCTCCGGAATCGACGCCGGTCGGGCCGAAGAAGCCACGCGCCGTGGTGTCGTAGCAGGCAAAGCCAAGCAGCTTGCCGCCTTCGACTGATATCAGGCAGGCGACGGGCTGGCGGGAAAAAGCGACCGAAACCTCGCTCGCCCAATTCTCGCTGAATTGTTCGCGAACCCAGTTGACCACGAGGTGCAGTTCCGCAGGAAGAGCCGGACGGATGGAGGCGCCGACGACGTCAGCCCGCTCTTTCAGTTCGGCGAGCCTGGTGGAATATAAGCTCACAAGCAGGTCCGGCACCCGTCTCTCCTCTGGATGTTCCGTTATTGCGGAATATATCCCCTTTTAATGTCATAGACTTGGCCATCTCAGAAGGCTTGTCAACAGGGATTTTCTTGGACGCGACTGTTCTCGTTGCGGCCTCGACGTGCGGTATGGGTCCAATGCAAAACGGCCCGGAACAAGCCGGGCCGTTTTACATTTGCATCTGTTTGCCGATGCCAGCGCCTATTCGCCCTCTTGCCAGAGCGCGTGGAAATGCTGCACCGGACCGTGGCCGGAGCCGACGCTGAGCTTTCCGGCGGCTACGACCGCGCCGGCGAGATAGTCCTTGGCAGTGGCAACAGCCCCTGGCGTCGAGTCGCCTTTGGCGAGTTCGGCGGCCAGCGCGCTGGACAGCGTGCAGCCGGTGCCGTGGGTATTCTTGGTCGGCACGCGTCGCGCCTCGAACCAGTGCAGGCCGTCGGCAGTGGCAAGCACGTCGGGGCTTTCGTCACCGTCGAGGTGTCCGCCCTTGACCAGCACGGCGGCCGGACCAAGGGCGCGCAGCCGCTCGGCCTGGGCGGCCATCTCGGCCCGGTTTGTCGCGACCGGCTGGTGCAGAAGTGCGGCGGCTTCCGGCAGGTTCGGGGTGAGAAGCGTGGCAAGTGGCAGCAGCCGCCTGGTCAGCACGTCGACCGCTTCAGGTGCGAGCAGGGCGGCGCCCCCCTTGGCGATCATCACCGGGTCGAGAACGACGGGGATGCCACGCCGGTGCGCGAGGGCTGCGGCAACGGCCTCGGCGATGCCGGCATTGGCGATCATGCCGATCTTGACGGCGTCGACGCGCACATCGGCAAAGACGGCATCGATCTGGTCGGCGACGAATTGCGGCGGCACCAGATGCACGCCGCTCACCCCTTGCGTGTTCTGCGCCGTCAGCGCGGTCAGCACCGCCATGCCGTAGACGCCGCGGGCGGAAAAGGCCTTGAGATCGGCCTGGATGCCGGCACCGCCCGAGGGATCGGAGCCGGCGATGGAGAGAACGTTGCGGATCATGGGCGGACCTTTCGGATTTCTGCGGCGATGCGGCGCGTGGCCGCCTCGGGGTCCGGCGTGCCGGCGATGGCTGAGACGACGGCAAGCCCATTGGCGCCTGCGGCAAATACCTCGGCCACGTGGTTCGCCTTGAGGCCGCCGATGGCGACTGACGGCACCGGCGAAGCCTTCACCAGCCTTGCCAGACCGTCAAAGCCGATCGGCTGCTTGTGGTCGGCCTTGGTCGGCGTCGCAAAGACCGGTCCGACGCCGGCATAATCGACGAGACCAGGATCGACGGCCGTGGCAAGCGGCGCTGTCTCGACCGAGAGGCCGAGGATCATGTCGGGACCGATCATCGTCCGTGCCGTGCGCGCGTCCATGTCCTCCTGGCCGATATGCAGGCCGTCGGCACTTATGGCGATCGCCGCCTCGACATCGTCGTTGACGATGAGCAGGGCGCCGGTTCCCGCAAGCGCTTGTTTCAAGGCTCGGCCGGTCTCGATCATTCTGGTCGTGCCCGCATGTTTGTCGCGCAGTTGCACCATCGTGGCGCCGCCGGCAACGGCAAGGCGCGCGGTCTCGACCATGCCGATCCCGGCGCAGAGTTCGGGGTCGAGGACGAGATAGAGCGAAAGGTCGAAAACCTTCATACGGCCGAAATCCTTGCCCGGGCATCGAGCGTTTCGGCGTCCAGGGCTGACAGCGCATCGAGGAAACGCCAAGCGAAGGAGCCGGGGCCGGCCGCCCCGAGGGCGGCATCCTCGCCCGCGACGGAGAAGGTCGCAAGGGCCGCAACTGTCGCCCCGAACGTATCCTCAGGGGCGGTCGCGGCAAAGGCGCCGATCAGGCAGGTGAGCGAGCAGCCGAGTGCGGTGACCTGCGGCATCAGGACCGATCCGCCTTTGATGCGCACGGCTCTTTCACCATCGGTGACGAAATCGGCCGCACCGGTGACGGCGACCACCGCCCGCTGCCGCTCGGCGAGCCGCCGCGCCGAGCCTTCCGCCTGCTCGACCGGGTCGCGGCTGTCGACGCCCTGGCCGCGGCTCTCTCCGCCGGCAAGGGCGATGATCTCGGAAGCATTGCCGCGGATGATCGTCGGCTTCAGCGCCAGGAGATCGGCGACCGCTCCGCGGCGGAAGGCCGTCGCGTAATGCGCGACCGGATCGAGGACCCATGGTTTGCCGGCTGCGTTGGCGGCCCTCGCCGCCGTCTGCATGCCTTCGATCCATTGCGTCGAAAGCGTGCCGATGTTGATGGTCAATGCATTCGCGATGCCGGCGAATTCGCCGGCTTCTTCAGCGGCGTGCACCATGGCGGGCGAGGCGCCCGACGCAAGCAGAACATTGGCCGCGATGTTCATGGCGACATAATTGGTGATGCACTGGACGAGCGGCGGCTTTTCGCGCATCGCCTTCAGCATGGCTCCCGACGTGATCTTGTTTTGCATGGCGCCCCTTTCAGGCGGGGGCGGGCACGGGGCAATTCGTGCGGGCGAAACCGCGACCCCGAGCGACTCCCTCCGCCGGCATTATCCGGTTCAGGTTCGAAGGGTGCTTCTCAGCCCGTCTGTCGACGGGCGCCCCTGTCTCTCATCGCGCTCTTTTTCGCAGAGAACGGGGCGGATGTCATCTCGAAAATGAGGGTTCGGTACTCTCCTTGCGGCTGCGCTTTAGGCGTGAACGTTGCTGCTCAGGAATGCAATCCCGATCGCATCCTATCCGGCTAACTCAAATCGTGAAGATCCGTCGTAATCGCCGGCCCGATCGAAAACTCCGAAAACCGCACCCTCAACCCGCTGCGCTCCGGCGTGCAGGCCGCCGGCCCGACTTCATAGCGGTCGGCAGCCGGGAAGGGCGCTAGCCGCAGCAGCGGCCAGCGGCTGCCGTCGCGGGAGGCCTGGATGCGCATGGCGCCGCCTGCAACGGTGACGCGGATGTGGAAATCTTCGAGTTCCTTGAAGGGCTGGGACACCGACCAGTCGGATCTGCCGTCGGTGACGACGGCGCTGAGGAAGGCTTCGCCGTCGGTGAATTCGACGCCTGACTTCACCCAGCGTGTTTCGTCGAGGCGCACCATCAGGCCGGCCTGATCGTAGAGGGTGCGGAATTCGCCCTGGATGCGGATCTCGGCGGTGAAGCTGTCACCGGTGGGAAAAGCGAGGAAATGGCCGTTGTCGCGGGTGAAGCCGTAATAGGTTTCGCACCAAAAATCGGTTTTCTCGTCGGTCGTCAGGGTGAGGCTGGTTTCGTCTGCGCGCCAGCTGGCCGGCTCGTTCAGCCACTTTCCTTTGTTGAAATCGATGCTCATCCCGTTCTCCCGTTCTGTTGAAGCCTGACCGCAGGCGACCACCTGACTTTGGCATATCATGCCGCTTTCATGCAGCGCAGACAGCCGCAGATGAAGATGGTGCTTTTTCGGCGTCGCGCTATCCGCGGCTGCATAATCCGTCGCCCGCGCTTGACAGGATCGATCCAGTTCTTATTCTGTTACAAAAAGATGAATTGCATAATAATGGAACTAAACGGGAGCCATCACATGAAAACACTGGTCGCATTCCTGCTCGGTACCGCGCTCGTCGCCCTGCCGTCCGCCCTGCTTGCCCAGGAAAAGGGCGGCGTCATCAATGTCGCGACGATCGGCGAGCCGCCGACGCTCGATCCGATGTCGTCGACGGCTGATCTTGTCGGCATCGTCACCCAGCATATTTTCGAAACGCTCTACACCTTCGACAAGAGTTGGAACGTCACGCCGCTGCTGGCCGAAAGCCTGCCGGAGATCAGCGCCGACGGCAAAACCTATACGATCAAGCTGAGGACCGGCATCAAGTTCCACGACAATACAGACATGACGTCCGAGGATGTTGTCGCCTCGCTTGGCCGCTGGACGAAGATCGCCTCGCGCGGCAAGCAGGTGGCGGGCTTCATCGGCAAGATCGCCGCGACCGATCCTTCGACCGTCACCATCACCCTGAAGCAGCCCTATGCGCCGCTGACCTCGTTGCTCGCCTTCAACAATTCGGCGGCGATCATCATCCCTTCCGAAAAGCAGGACGAACCGATGAAGGAATTCATTGGCACCGGCCCCTATATGCTGAAGGAGCGCAAGGCCGACCAATATATCCAGCTCGTCCGCTTCGACGGCTATAAGTCACGCGAGGGCGACGGCAATGGTTACGGCGGCGCCCGCCATCAATATCTCGATGAAATCCGCTTCGTGCCGGTGCCGGATCCGAACACCCGCGTCGAGGCCGCCATTTCGGGCCAATATGATTATGTCGACTCGATCGCGGTCGAATCCTACGACAAGCTGAAGGCGTCGACTGCCTCGCAGCCGGTCATGCTGAAGCCCTTCGGTTATCCGGTCTTCGTCTTCAATACGAAGGAAGGTGTGGCTGCCAACGTCGAGGTCCGCAAGGCGATCCGCCAAGCGCTCAGCATGGAAGACATGCTGGCGGCAGCCTTCGGCAGCAAGGATTTTTATGCGCTCGACGGCGCCATCTACCCCAAGACCTTTGCCTGGTCGACGGATGCCGGCGTCGAGGGCGCCTATAATGTCGCCGATCCGGAAGGGGCGGCGGCTGCCGCCAAGAAAGCGGGTTACAACGGCGAGCCGATCCGCATCCTGACCAGCCGTCAATACGAGTTCCATTACAAGATGGCGCAGGTCGCCGCCGAATATCTGAAGCTTGCCGGCTTCACCGTCGATATGCAGGTGGTGGACTGGGCGACGCTGACGCAGCGCCGCACCGATCCGAAGCTCTGGGATATCTATATCACCCACAGCCCCTTCCTGCCGGAGCCGGCCCTCATCGGCTCGCTCTCGACTAGTTCGCCGGGCTGGTGGGACACGCCAGCCCGCAAGGCCGCCGTCGATGCCTTCACCTCCGAGGTCGACCCGACGAAGCGCGTGGCGCTCTGGGCGGATGTTCAGAAGGCGGTTTATACCGACGCGCCCTTCATGAAGATCGGCGATTTCAACGCCGTCTCGGCGAAGTCGGTCAAGCTCGAAGGAGTCGATCCGGCTCCCTGGCCGTATTTCTGGAACGCTTCGATCAAGAAGTGAGCATCACCGCCGGCACCGGTCCTTCGGGACCGGTACCGGTCATCTTTTCTGCCGCATCTGCAAGGGCTTGAAGGCCGGCATTCATGATCCGCTACATCCTCCAGCGCCTGTTCGGCATGATCGTCGTGATGTTTCTCGTCGTCACGATCGTCTTCGTCATCGTGCGTGTGACGCCGGGAGATCCGGCCGCCGTTATGCTCGGGCCGGATGCGACGCCGCAGGATATTGCCGATCTCCGAACCCGGCTCGGCCTCGATCAATCGCTCGGGTTGCAATATGTCTATTATATCGGCCAGTTGCTGAAGGGTGATCTCGGCCAGTCGATCTTCCTGAACATGCCCGTCACATCGGCCCTCATCGACCGGGCCGAGCCGACCTTCTTCCTGACGCTGTTTTCGCTTGCCATTGCCAGCGCCATCGCCCTGCCGATCGGCATCTATGCCGCCTATCGGCGCGGTTCCTTCATTGACCAGGCGGCAACGACGCTCGCCATGTTCGCCGCCAGCATTCCGAGCTTCTGGCTCGGGCTCATTCTCATGCAGTTCTTCGCCGTGCGGTTCAATCTCTTCCCGGTCTCGGGATATGGCGGCCCGGGCTCGACCTTCATCGACCGGATGTATCACCTGACCCTGCCGGCCTTTGCGCTTGGCATCGTCTCCTCGGCGTTGATCCTGCGCTTCACCCGCGCCTCGATGCTCGATGTGCTCGGCGACGATTATATCCGCACGGCCCGCGCCAAGGGCTTGATCGAGCGCAAGGTCATCCTCAAGCACGCGTTGAGGAATGCGCTGATCCCGATCCTGACGGTGCTCGGCCTGACGGCGGCGGTGCTGATTTCGGGCGCTGTTGTCACCGAAACAGTCTTCGGCCTGCCGGGTGTCGGCAATCTCGTCGTTTCGGCGGTGTTGCGCCGCGATTATCCCGTCATCCAAGGGGCGCTGCTCGTCATCGCCGCGCTCTATGTGCTGATCAATTTTGCGATCGACATGCTCTACCTGCTGGTCGATCCGAGGGTGCGCTACTGATGGCCGATATCGCAATCAAACCAGCCGAAAGCGAAGGCGGCAAATTCGTCCGCCGCCTGATGAAGCGCAGGACGGTGGCCTTCGGCCTGCTGATCCTGGCGATCTTCGTGCTGCTGGCGGCCTTCGCGCCTGTAGTCGCGCCCTATTCGCCGTCGAAGCTTTCCATCGTCAACCGACTGAAGCCGCCGAGCGGCACCTTCTTCTTCGGCACTGACGAGTTCGGTCGCGACGTCTTCTCGCGCACGATCTTCGCGGGCCGCCTGTCGCTGTTCGTCGGGGCTGCGGTCGTCGCGCTTTCGGCCGCAATTGGCGTCACGCTCGGCCTGCTCGCCGGCTTCTTCCAGAAGCTCGATACGCCGATAGCCCGGCTGATCGACGCGATGATGGCTTTCCCCGATATTCTGCTGGCGATCGCGCTGGTCGCCGCCCTCGGCCCGTCATTGACGACCGTCATCATCGCGTTGTCGGTCGTCTATGCGCCGCGCCTTGCCCGCATCGTGCGAGCCTCGACGCTCGTTATTCGCGAGCTGCCCTATGTCGAGGCGGCGAGGGCGCTCGGGATTTCGACCTTCCACATCATGACGCGGCATGTGCTGCGCAATCTGCTGTCGCCGATCCTGGTGCAGGGCACATTCCTCTTCGCCAGCGCCATGCTTGCCGAGGCCGGCCTGTCCTTTCTCGGCCTCGGCGTCAGCCCCGAGATCCCAACCTGGGGAACGATGATCGCCGCCGGCCGGCAATATATCGGCCAGGCCGACTGGATGACGCTTTTCCCCGGCGTCGCGATCGTTCTCTCGGTGCTGTCGCTGCAGATGGTCGGCGACGGCCTGAGGGACATGCTCGACCCGAGACTTCGCAAGGACCTTTGATCCGTCGACCAGCGGTCGGCCAATCCAAATTCGCCAATCGAAATTCGCATGACAGGAGTTCGCGTGAATCAGTTCCCCGCCGCAGCCGGCAAGGTCGAGAATTCGCCTTACCAACGGTTAGCCGCTCTTGGCATAACGCTGCCGCCGCCGCCACCGCCGATTGCCAATTTCGTGACGCATGTGGTGGAAGGCAGCATGCTCTATCTATCCGGCCAGGGGCCGCGCGAAGCCGATGGCTTCCTGCATGCCGGCAAGGTCGGCGGCGGCGTCGGTGTCGACGAGGCGTACCGGCATGCGCGGCTGACCGGCATCAACCTGCTTGCCGTCATGCATGAGGCGCTCGGCGATCTCTCGCGCGTCAGGCGGGTGGTCAAGCTGCTCGGCATGGTCAACGCCGTACCCGAGTTCGAGGACCATCCGAGCGTCATCAACGGCTGTTCCGACCTGTTGATCGCGGTCTTCGGAGCGGCAGGCGAACATGCCCGCTCGGCCGTCGGCTTCGGCTCGCTGCCCGGCAATATCACCGTCGAGATCGAGGCGATCGTCGCTTTGCATGGATGACGAGGTGTGTTTTCATGTTTGGAGTGGTCTTCGGATGACCTTTTCCTATCTTAACCCGCGTCCGTTCTCCGGCTGTTCGACACTGCCGGACGACCGCCCCATGTTTCGCCCTTCGCCCCAGACTTCCGGAGATCTTCATGCCCGATGATATCAGACCTTCGCTCGGCCTTCGTCCCGTCATCAATGTGTCCGGCACGATGACCAGCCTTGGCGCTTCGATCGTCGTTCCCGAGGCGATCGCGGCGATGGCGTCCATCCTGCCGCACTTCGCCGAGATCAACGACCTGCAGCGCAAGGCAAGCGGCGTCATCGCCCGGCTGACCGGCGGCGAGGCGGGCTTCGTCACCGCCTCCTGCTCGGCCGGTATTTCGCTTACCGTCGCCGGTGCGATCACCGGCAACAATCTGCTGGCTATCGAGAGGCTGCCGGATGCCGTGTCTGAGAAGAACGAAGTGCTGGTGCAGATGGGCCATGTGGTCAGCTACGGTGCGCCCGTCGACCAGGCAATCCGGCTTGCCGGCGGCAAGGTCGTGCTTGTGGGACAGGCGACTTCGACCCATCGCTTCCATATGGAAAACGCCATCACCGACAAAACCGCAGCCGCCGTCTATGTCGTTTCCCACCACGTCGTCGATTACGGCCTCTTGAACCTCAAGGAATTCGTCGAGATCGCCCATGCCAAGGGGGTGCCCGTTATCGTCGATGCGGCATCGGAATATGACCTCAAGATTTTCCTGGAGCAGGGGGCTGATATCGCGCTTTATTCCGGCCACAAGTTTCTCGGCGGCCCGACCTCCGGCGTCGTTGCCGGCAGGAAGGATTTGGTGCGCCATGCCTTCCTGCAGAATATGGGCATCGGCCGCGGCATGAAGGTAGGCAAGGAGAGCATTTTCGGCGTCATGGCGGCGCTGGAAGCCTGGGAAAGGCGCGACCATGCCGGCATCCGCGAACGCGAGACCGGCTATCTCAATCTCTGGAAGAAGACCCTCCAGGGTCGTCCCGGCGTCACCGCGCTGATCGAGCCCGACCCCACCAACAATCCGCTCGACCGTCTGCGTCTCATCGTCGATCCCGAACAGGCCCATATCACCGCCTGGGATCTGGCCGATGCGCTGGCGAGAGGCAACCCGCCGATCATCGTGCGCGACCACGAGGTGGAGCACCGCTATTTCTATCTCGACCCCTGCAACCTGCATCCGGGCCAGGAGGTGATCGTCG
This sequence comes from Rhizobium sp. NLR16a, assembly GCF_017948245.1. Lineage (NCBI taxonomy): Bacteria > Pseudomonadati > Pseudomonadota > Alphaproteobacteria > Hyphomicrobiales > Rhizobiaceae > Rhizobium > Rhizobium sp. NLR16a. The sequence continues at coordinate 436,099 of NZ_CP072867.1, forward strand.
CAAACCGTCTTGCTGAGGAGCTCGACAAGGCGCGCGCCTCCAACGAGATCATCGCAACCCCGATCGAAAACCGCAGCCGGCACCGCTTCGACGGATTGCTGCGCTGGCCGGATTGACCCGCCGTTCTCATCCGCCGCAAGAGGAGCCGAAATGGCCAACGCCCAAGCCCAGCCGATCGAGACATTGAGCCCCGTTCTTTCCGTCGACAGGCTGACCACCTCCTTCCTCGTGGACGGCGCCTGGAAACCGGTCGTGCGCGATGTCTCCTTCACCGTCGCGCCCGGTGAAACCGTGGCGATCGTCGGCGAATCCGGCTCGGGCAAGAGCGTGACGTCGCTGTCGATCATGCGGCTGTTGCAGCCGGAAACGAGCCGCACCGAAGGCTGCGTCGTGCTCGGCGGCCGCGACCTGCTGGCGCTGCCGGAACACGCGATGCGGCAGGTGCGCGGCAATGAGGTGGCGATGATCTTCCAGGAGCCGATGACCTCGCTCAATCCGCTTTTCACCATCGGCGATCAGATCTCCGAAGCGCTGCTTTGCCATTCCGATTTGAGCCGGGCCGATGCCAGGGCCGAAACGATCAGGCTCTTGGAGAAGGTCCGCATCCCCTCGGCCGCCTCGCGCTTCGACGAATATCCGCACCGTTTTTCCGGCGGCATGCGCCAGCGGGTGATGATCGCCATGGCGCTCGCCAGCCGGCCGAAACTGCTGATCGCCGACGAGCCGACGACAGCGCTCGACGTGACGATCCAGGGGCAGATCCTCGATCTCATCAAGATGCTGCAGGCGGAGGAGGGGACCTCCGTTCTCTTCATCACGCATGACATGGGCGTTGTCGCCGAGATCGCCGACAGAACGGTGGTGATGTATCGCGGCGAGCAGGTCGAAAGCGGCGTCACCGCCGATATCTTCCACCGCGGCAGACATCCTTATACGAAGGCGCTGCTGTCCGCCGTGCCGGTGCTCGGCTCGATGCAGGGTCGGCAGAGGCCGCTGCGTTTTCCCGTGGTCAATACCGCAACGGGCGAATCCGACGTTCCCGCCGAGGCAGCCGATACGGTGGCAGTGACGCCCGTCCTGCAGGTGAAGAACCTCACCAAGCGCTTCGATATCCACTCCGGCCTCTTCGGCCGGCTGACGAGCCGCGTGCACGCGGTCGAAAACGTCTCTTTCGATCTCCATGCCGGCGAGACGCTGTCGCTCGTCGGCGAATCCGGCTGCGGCAAATCGACGACAGGGCGGGCCATCATGCGCCTGATCGAGCCGCAGGCCGGTTCGGTGCTCGTCGAGGGGAGGGAGGTGCTCGGCCTCGACAGGAGGGCACTGCGCGAAATGCGCAAATCCGTGCAGATGATCTTCCAGGATCCCTTCGCCAGCCTCAATCCGCGCATGACGGTGGGTGCTGCGATCGCCGAGCCCTATCTCGAGCACGGCATGGGCACGGCGAAACAGTCCAAGGACGTCGTTGCCGATCTGCTGGTCAAGGTCGGCCTTTCCGCGGAGATGGCCGGGCGTTATCCGCATGAATTTTCCGGCGGACAGCGCCAGCGCATCTGCATTGCCCGGGCGCTTGCCCTGCAGCCGAAGGTCATCATTGCCGACGAAAGCGTTTCGGCGCTCGACGTCTCGATCAAGGCGCAGGTCATCAACCTGATGCTCGACCTGCAGCAGAGCCTCAACCTCGCCTTTCTGTTCATATCGCATGATATGGCGGTGGTCGAGCGCGTCAGCCACCGCGTGGCGGTGATGTATCTCGGCGAGATCGTCGAGGTCGGCCCGCGCGCCGCCATATTCGAAAATCCGCAGCACCCCTATACGAAGAAGCTCATCGCCGCCGTGCCGGTGCCCGATCCCGACCGTCGCCACGAAAAGCGCCTGGTGGCGAATGACGAGATCAAAAGCCCGATGCGACCGGTCGACTATGCCCCCCCGAAAGCTTTCTATCGCGAGGTCGGGCCCGGCCACCTGGTGATGGCGGATCGCTCGTCCGGCTTGTGAGTTGCCTAACGGATCGGCGGCGCATAAAGCAGGTGCAGAGACAAATGCTTGGAAAGCCGCACCGATGAACAAGACGGATTATTTTTCGACGCTCGGCGGATTGCCGCCGCAGAGCCAGCTGCTCTCGGGCCGGGCCGTTTTTACCACGGCTTACGCGGTCATCCCCCGCGGCGTCATGAGCGATATTGTCACGAGCCTGCTCCCGCATTGGACGGGCACGCGCGCATGGGTTCTCTCCCGGCCGCTGTCGGGCTTCTCCGAGACCTTCTCGCAATATGTGATGGAAGTTCAGCCGGGCGGCGGTAGCGACCGCCCGGAGCCCGACAAGCGGGCTGAAGCGGTGCTGTTCGTCGTCGAAGGCGACATGACGGTTGAGCTCGAGGGCGTCAGCCATGCGCTGCGCGCCGGTTCCTTTGTTTACATTCCAGCGGATTCGGCCTGGCGTCTGAAGAATGACGGCTCAGCCGCAGCAATCTTCCACTGGGTCAGAAAGGCCTTTCAGGAGGTCGAGGGGCTGGAACCGCCGCCGGGGATCGTCACCCATGAGGACGACCATCCGATCCGGGCCATGCCCGACACCGACGGGCGCTGGGGCACGACCCGCTTCATCGATCCGGCCGATGTGCGCTACGACATGCACGTCAACATCGTGACGCTGGAGCCGGGTGCGGTGATCCCGTTCATGGAAACGCATGTCATGGAGCATGGTCTCTATGTGCTGGAGGGCAAGGCGGTCTATCGCCTGAACCAGGATTGGGTCGAGGTCGAGGCTGGCGATTTCATGTGGCTGCGCGCCTTCTGCCCGCAGGCCTGCTACGCCGGCGGCCCCGGCCGGTTCCGCTACCTGCTCTACAAGGACGTCAACCGCCATATGAAGCTCTGGTAGTCGCTTTCCGCGACGCGTGCCGCACGCCCGCACGCTCCCGATCAGCCTGTTCGGTTGCTTGACAGCTCTGTGGATTGCCCGCATCGTTCTTCGATGCGGAATATGGATTCATGGCTCTCGGAGAAGAAAGAAATAGGCCGAAGAAACGCTGCCGAGGCGGTCTTCGAAGATATCCGCACGGCCATTGTCGATCGGAAACTGGCGCTCGGGATCCGTCTGCCCTCGGAGGTGCAACTTGCCGAACGTTACGGCATCAGCCGGGCGATCGTGCGTGAAGCGCTGCGTTCGCTGCAGACACTGGGGTTCACGCAGACCAGGACCGGCCGGGGCACCTTCGTCGTTTCGGAAAGCCCCGCGCGCCAACTCGGCGGCGGCGCCTATTCCGCCCGGGATCTGATGGAGGCGCGCCCCTGCATCGAGATTCCGGCTGCCGGTTGGGCGGCATTGCGGCGCTCGGACGAGCAGCTGACCCGGCTCGCATCCTTGTGCGACCGGATGGACGAGGAAGAGGATGTCCGGGAATGGGTGCGGATGGATGCGGTCTTTCACGGAGAAATCGCGGAGGCTTCCGGCAATGCGATCTTCCGGAAAGTCGTCGCCGATGTTCGCGGCGCGCTTTCGACGCAATCCGAACTCGTCGAGCATGTTCGCGGCCGGCGCAAAGCGTCCAACGCCGAACATCGCCGAATTCTGGAGGCAGTTGCCGCGGGCAGCGAGCAGGATGCGCGCGCGGCAATGGCGGAGCACCTGCTGGAGGTCGAGCGGTCCATCATCGGGATTGCCGATAACAGACGAACTGCCTGGAAGGCCTGATTTCAATTTTGCGCCCGGACATTCCGCCCGGCCAATCGAATGCAAGCGATGAACGATCTAGAAAACTGGCTGTCCGATCCCGCGACCCTCAGTCGCAAAAGCGCCTCGGAACTTGTGTTCGATGAATTGCGCAGCCTCATCCTTTCCGGCCGTTTTGCTGCCGGTTCGAAGCTGCCGTCGGAAGCTAAGCTGGCGGGAAAATACGGCGTCAGCCGCCCGATCGTCCGGGAAGCGCTGCGCTCGCTGCAGATTTTGGGGCTGACGGAGACGCGAACGGGCAGCGGCACCTATGTGCTCGCGGCTGCCGGCGACGGAAATATCAGTTACGGCGATTATTCGGCGCGTGATCTGATGGAGGCGCGGCCTCACGTCGAAGTATCGGCCGCCGGCTGGGCGGCGCTGCGTCGGAGCGATGACGAGCTGTCCCGCTTGCTCGGACTTTGCGACGAGATGGAGCAAGAGAAAAATACCGAGGCCTGGGTGCGGTTGGATTCGGAATTTCATGGGCTGATCGCGGCTGCATCGAAGAACGCCGTCTTCCGCGACATCGTCGACGAGGTCCGGGAGGCGATGGCGCAGCAATCCGGGCTGCTGACGGTCTTAGGGCCGCGGCGCCAGGAGTCGAACGACGAGCATCGCGCGATTGTCGACGCGATCCGTGCAGGCTCGGAGATCGAAGCCCGGGCCGCGATGGAGGTTCATCTCCAAAAGGTCGAGACGGCGGTCAATCGCATCCTCGGCGCCGCACTGCGTTAAGCAGCCGCGAACGCTTCCTCCAACACCGTGCGCTTGGGCATCGGCAGCTGCCAGATGGGCGAACCGGCGTTCATATATGCACCCTCTCGAACGAAAGACCTTGACCGTGGCGCGGATCCTCAGCTATTCCACAAACCTGTCAGACCGCATAGCAGATTAACATCTATGGAGCGACTGCGCGGAAGGGCGGCCGGGGAGGCTGCCGAATCCAGGATAGGGAGGAGTAATGACAGTCATGGAATCCACCAGAACCGAGGCCGATGGCCAGATCTTCGCCGAGGAGGATCTCGGTTACAAAAAGGCGCTGAAGCCGCGTCAGATCCAGATGATCGCCATCGGCGGCGCCATCGGCACCGGCCTGTTTCTCGGCGCGGGCGGGCGGCTTGCCGCTGCCGGTCCGGCGCTCGTACTCGTCTATGCCTTGTGCGGCTTTTTCGCATTCCTCGTTCTCAGGGCTCTCGGCGAACTGATCGTCCATCGCCCGACCTCGGGCTCGTTCGTCTCCTATGCCCGTGAATTTTACGGCGAAAAGCTCGCCTTCGCGGTCGGTTGGCTGTACTGGCTGACCTGGGCGATGACGGCGGTCGCCGATGTCACCGCGGTGGCGCTCTACATGAATTTCTTCAAGGCCTATGTCCCATGGATCGCCATGATCGATCAGTGGGTATTTGCGCTGACGGCACTGGTCCTTGTTCTCGCCATGAACCTTCTGTCGGTGAAGGTCTTCGGCGAACTGGAATTCTGGTTTAGCCTCGTCAAGGTTCTCGCTCTGGTTGTCTTCCTGATCGTCGGGGTTTACTTCGTCATCTCCGGCACGCCGATCGACGGCCACGTTCCGGGGCTGAATACGATCACCGATTTCGGCGGCATGTTTCCGAGCGGGATCCTGCCGGCGCTGGTCGTGATACAGGGGGTGGTTTTTGCCTATGCCTCGATCGAGCTGATCGGCACCGCCGCAGGCGAAACCGAAAATGCGCGCAAGGTCATGCCCCGGGCGATCCGGACGGTCGTGCTGCGCCTGGTGGTCTTCTATGTCGGCTCGGTTCTGCTGCTGTCGCTGCTGCTGCCCTATACCGCCTATAAGGGCGGCGAGAGCCCCTTTGTCACCTTCTTCGGCAAGATCGGCGTCCAGGGCGCCGACGTCGTCATGAACCTCGTCGTGCTGACCGCGGTCCTGTCGTCCCTCAATGCAGGCCTCTATTCGACCGGCCGCATCTTGCATTCCATGGCGATCTCAGGCTCGGCGCCGGCCGCCCTGGCGAAAATGAACAGATCCGGCGTACCCTATGGCGGGATTGCGGTGACCGCAGTCGTGACCGCCTTCGGCGTCGTGCTGAACGCCGTCGTTCCGGCAGCAGCTTTCGAGATCGGCTTGAATGTCGCGGCCCTCGGCATCATCGCGGCCTGGGGCGTCATCGTCCTCTGCCAGCTCAAGCTGTGGTACCTGTCACGTCAGGGCAAGCTGGCGCGGCCGGAATTCCGGATGTTCGGCGCGCCTTACACTGGCGTGCTGACGCTGGGCTTCCTGGCGATCGTCGTGATCCTGATGGCCCTCGATTATCCAGTCGGCACCTACACGGTCGCGTCTCTGCTGTTGATCATTCCGGCGCTGGTGGTCGGCTGGCTTCTGATGCGGGAGCGCATCCACCTGATTGCAGCCGAACACGGCGACGATCGCGGCGGTTTCGATCTGGCCTGACCCGCGATAGCTATCCCCGGCGCGCCGAAGGCCGTCGGGCACCGCATCAATGGAGAGAGAAATGATCCCGAGTGAGGATTCCGTCGTCACCGATCGTGGCGGCATCGTCGAGAACCGTCACCGCGTCCATGCGGCGGTCGTCGATGCAACGGGGAGGCTGCTTTACGCGCTGGGAAACCCGACGCGCCTGACGCTTGCCCGGTCTGCCGCCAAGCCGGCTCAGGCGCTTGCCATCCTCGAGACGGATGGGTTCGAGCGCTACGGCTTCGATGATGCCGATCTCGCGCTGATTTGCGCTTCCCACAGCAGCGAAGAGCGCCATATCGTGCGGACGCGGACCATGCTATCAAAGATCCAGGCCGAGGAGGCGGATCTTCGCTGCGGCGGCCATCCTTCCTTGTCCGAAAACGTGAACCGGGCCTGGATCAAGCAGGACTATACACCGACGGCTGTCTGCAGCAATTGTTCGGGAAAACACGTCGGAATGATTGCCGGCGCCCGGGCCATCGGAGCGGGCGCCGACGACTATCACCTGCCGGATCATCCGATGCAGCTGGTCGTGAAGCGGACGGTCGCCGAACTCTGCGACCTGGACCCGCAGGACGTCGAATGGGGGATCGACGGATGCAATCTGCCGACGCCCGCTTTTCCCCTGGATCGCCTGGCGCGCCTCTATGCCAAGCTTGCTTCGGCCGCGGACCGGGGCGAGGGGCGGGAGGGCTCGTCGACGCGAGACGCAGCGCTGGCTCGCATTTTCCGGGCGATGGCGTGCTACCCTGAACTGGTCGCGGGCGAAGGGCGTTACTGCACGGTTTTGATGCGCGCATTCGACGGCGCAATGATCGGCAAGCTCGGCGCCGATGCCAGCTATGCAATCGGTGTTCGCGCCTCGGACGATACCAGGCGACTGGGAGCGGATGGGGCGCTCGGCATCTCGGTCAAGATCGAGGACGGCAACATCGAAATCCTCTACGCCGTCGTGACGGAAATCCTCGAGCAGCTTGGCGTCGGCTCGTCGGAACGTCGCAGGCAGCTTGCGGAGTTTCATCGCCCCAGGCGCGTGAACACGATGGGTATCACGACCGGCGGCGTGTCCTTTCCATTCAAGCTGCGCGGATCCAAGCCGGACGGAGAGAATTCCCGTCCCGCGGCTTGACCGGATGACACTTCCGGATCCGGCAATTTCTGCCGCGTCCCCATTCATCATTCTTCCGGCCTGCCGCCGCAGCCGCAGCGCCGCCTCTCGAAAGTTCAGCCATGACTATCTCCGATATTGCGAAAATCCGCGTCGAGCATGACCTGATCGGCGACCGCGACGTTCCGGCCTCGGCCTATTACGGCGTGCATACGCTGCGCGCGGTCGAGAATTTTCCGATCACCGGTCAGACCCTGCGTGAATCGGCGGATCTGATTGCCTCGCTCGCCGCGATCAAGCAGGCGGCGGCTCAGGCCAATGCAAGCCTCGGCCTTCTCGATCGGGCGCGCGCCGACGCCATCATCGCAGCGTGTGTCGAGATCCGCGACGGCGCGCTGCACGACCACTTCGTCGTCGATCTCATTCAGGGCGGCGCCGGCACCTCGACCAACATGAATGCCAATGAGGTGATTGCGAACCGGGCGCTTGAAATCATGGGATATTCGCGGGGCGAGTACCAGCACCTGCATCCGAACGAGCACGTCAATCTCTCGCAATCCACCAACGATGTCTATCCGACGGCGCTGAAGCTCGCCGCCTGGATCGGCGTTCACCGTCTCGTCGACGCCATGGCAATCCTGCGCCGGTCGTTCGAGGCCAAGGCGGTCGAATTTGCCGACGTCCTCAAGATGGGTCGCACCCAGTTGCAGGACGCCGTCCCGATGACGCTGGGACAGGAATTCGGAACCTATGCACTGATGCTCGCGGAGGATGAGGCGCGCCTTGCCGAAGCCGTCTCGCTGATCCGCGAGATCAATCTCGGCGCCACCGCCATCGGTACCGGCATCACCGCCCATCCCCACTATGCAGCGCTGGTGCGCGAGCGCCTGTCCGAGATCGTCGGCGTCGATCTGGTGACGTCGCCGGATCTGGTCGAGGCGACGCAGGATTGCGGATCCTTCGTGCAGCTTTCGGGCGTCCTCAAGCGCGTGGCGGTCAAGCTGTCCAAAACCTGCAACGACTTGCGACTGCTGTCCTCGGGACCGCGCGCGGGACTGAACGAGATCAACCTGCCGGCGCGGCAGGCCGGCTCTTCGATCATGCCGGGCAAGGTCAACCCGGTCATCCCCGAGGTCGTCAACCAGGTCGCTTTCGAAGTGATCGGCAATGACGTGACGATCACCATGGCCGCCGAGGCGGGCCAGCTTCAGTTGAATGCTTTCGAGCCGGTGATCTTCTACAGCCTCTACCGCAGCCTGAGCCACTTGACCAATGCCTGCCTGACGCTCGAAGCGAACTGCATTCGAGGCATTACCGCCAATCGTGACCGGCTGCGGCAGACGGTCGAGCAGTCGATCGGCATCGTGACGGCGCTGAATCCCTATATCGGCTATCGCAACGCCACGGAGGTTGCGCTGGAAGCGCATCATTCGGGACGGGGGGTTTACGAAATCCTTCTCGAACGCGGCCTGATGCAGAAGGAGCATCTCGATGCGGTGCTGCGCCCGGAAACCCTGACCCGGCCGAGCGAGAAGCTATCCTTCTCGTAAGGCATGTGGCTCTTTTTGCTGTTGCGAAGGGCGCCCGGCCGCTTCCGCAATCTCTCCAAAAGGATGTCAGCGGCACATGAAGCTCTGGTCGCTTCATGTGCCCGGCAACACTCATCTGTGCGTGATCACGCCGCCTTTGCTTGCGGCTTGGCGGCCTTGACATGGGTTATGCTGCGGCGGCCGTCGATGCCAACGGGAATATCGCCGTCAACCGTGGCGCGGCGCACGACGCGGTGCTGGTCGCCATAATCGTTGACGGCATAGTGCTGGGTGGCGCGATTGTCCCAGATCGCCACATCCCCCGCTCTCCAGCGCCAGCGCACGGTATTTTCCGGGGCGGTGACGTAGGACTGGAACACCTCGTAGAGTTTTACGGAGTCGCTCTTCGACAGGCCGACAAGGCGCTGAACGAAGTTGCCGAGCAGTAGCGATCTTTCGCCGGTTTCCGGATGGACACGCACGACCGGATGCTCGGTCTCATAGATGGTCGAGGTGAAGACCTCCTCGAAATGCTTCTTCTCTTCAGCGGTGGCGCGAGGGCGAACGGCAGCATAGTCATAGGCATTGCTGTGAATGGCCCACAGGTGATCCGCCAGCAATTTGAGCGGCGCCGGCAGGCTTTCATATGCGGCATGGGTATTGGCCCAGATCGTGTCGCCGCCGGCCGCCGGAATGACGACGCCGCGAAGAACGGAGAATTTGGGATAGGCATCGACGAAGGTGACGTCGGTGTGCCACTGGTCCGCCCTGCCGCCGCCGCGGCTGGAATCGAGATTGAGGATGGAAGCCGTGCCGGCGACCGGTCCCTGGGTTGGATGCGGCACAAGGTCGCCGAGGCGGCGTGCGAAGGCTTCCTGTTCGGAATCGTCAAGATGTCCTTGATCGCGGAAGAAGATGACCTTGTGTTTCAAGAGAAGCTGGTTGATGGCCGCCACCTTTGCATCCGAAAGATCACCGCCGAGGCGGATACCCTTGATTTCGGCACCGACGCGGCCGGTCAGCGGGACGACATCGGACTCGGGGATGATCTGATTGACGAGAACCGGATTGCTCATGGAAATCTCCTGTTGAAATTGGAAGAAGTCGGCAGGTCACTGCGCCCGATGAAGGATTCATCGGGCGTTCGAAATCTCATCGCTGGATGTCGACGGGGCTATGGAACGGCATAATCTATAAAATATATAGACAATAATTTCTAATTTTGCCTGTTTTCCTGAAATGCGATGTTCGATTTCCTCACCGGCGGGGAGGCTGGCGGCCGTTGCCATTTCTTCGTATGTTCCGCCGGTCAGCGTGGGATCGCCGAGCAAATCATGCTTGAGGCCCTGGATCCGCGCCCGGAAAGGAACTTGCGATGGCAACAGTCAAACTCCTGTCGGATGAAGAGGCCGCAGCCATTCCGACCGTGCAAGCCGTGTTCGATGACATCAGGGCGACACGCAAGACCGATTTCATCAACAATTTCTGGCGTGCTCTCGCAAATGATCCCGCAAATCTCAACCGGGTGTGGGAGACGCTTAAGTCGGTCATGACGGTCGAAGGCGCGATCGATCCGTTGACGCGGGAGATGATCTATATCGCCGTGTCGACGGCCAATGCCTGCCAATACTGCATTCAATCCCACACCGCGGCCGCCCGGGCGCGCGGCATGACCGATGCCCAACATGGCGAACTCCTGACGATCATCGGGCTTGCCGCGCAGACAAATCATCTCGCTCTCGCCATGCAGGTTCCCACAGATCCGGAATTCGAGGTGCGGTAGGAAACGACCCGAATAACTTCGCGGCTGCGGCATCGACGTACAGAATCGGCCGCTTGGAGCGCCTTCAGCACGATGCGATTACCCCCCGCTGAAAACGCTCACATGTGCCTTTGACAGGATAACAAGATCGTCCGGTCTGACGTTGAGATAGTTGCGCCGCGTGCCGCAGACGGCTCCTCCGTCAGCAAAAATCTCTACGATGCCCTTGTCGTGGATGACTCTCAGATCCGTGGCACCGGCAATCGCCGCGGCGTAACGGATCGATCCGTCGTCTTGTGGCAGCTGCACGGAGATACTTTGATCTTCCACCATGATGGAAAATGACAATTGTCCGGCTTCGGTCGCAGTGATCCTTGTTCCGTCGAGCATCCCGTTCAATCGGATATCGATCGACGCTTCGTCCAGAACATATCTGCCGGGCTCTGCGGAAGACAGAGGCGCATGAGTGAGGGCCTCCTCCACTTCGTCAGCGGGTCTCATGCATATCCTGTTGCGCGCATCCAGCGACAGCTGGCGAGGTAAGGACAACTCGCCGGAATACGGCGACCCGGCAGGCTTGCGGAACTCCCAATTGAACAACCACGCAAAGGCAATCTGCCTGCCATCCGTCGCGAAGCTCTGCATCGCATAATAGTCGCTACCGAAGTCGAGGAGTTGCAGCGCATCGGAGTCCGGAATGAAGCGGTCATCGACGAAATCTCCGACGAGCCCATAAAGCAGGTTGTGTCGGCCGCTGCCTGGATCACAGTGTCCGACAAGTCCCATGATCAGCACCCATTTGCCGTCGATGGGGAAAAAGTCGGGGCATTCAACTGCTCTGGCGCCCTGCTCACGGAAGAAGGGCGGTGCACGGAACAGCGGTCCCAGGTATTTCCACTCACGCAGATCCTCCGAACCGTAAAGCAAGACTGCCGGGTCGCCATGAATAGAAGCGCCGAGCACCATGCGATAAGCGCCGGCGGCTTCATCCCACCACACCTTTGGATCGCGGAAGTCGTGCTCGACTCCTTCGGGGCGCTGCTCGAGCACGGTCGAGATGCTCGCCGCCTTGATCATCCGCCGGTCCGGCCGGGCGATCTTCTGTATTTCTCGATAACCTTTGAAAAGGTCATAGGCGGGCAGGCGCTCCGTATAGAAGAACATCAGCCTGCCATCCCTATCCTCAAATGCATTGCCGGAGAATGCGCCTCCGGTTGCACCGAGACGCCAGAGGTTCTGCTCCGGATGGAGGAAAACCGGCATGTGTGTCCAGTTGAACAGGTCAGGGCTGGTAGCATGTCCCCAGTGCATTGGCCCCCAGTCGCCGCCGCATGGATGAAATTGATAAAACAGGTGCCAACAGTCGCCCATCCTGCAGAGACCCACGGGATCGTTCATCCAGTTGCGACAAGGAGAAAAATGAAGTCGAGGCCGCTGAGGATCGCTTCGCAGCCATGTGCCAATTTCCTTTCCTGCGCGAATTAGAATCTCATCCGTGCTGAATTCCCATAGCTTTATGCCGGCCTCCGCAACGGTTGCCGGATCGTAGGAGTAGGCCCAAAGGAATGCTTCCGGCCGATCCCATTCAACGACAACGCTGCCGGCCTCGCGGTGGTGATAGGAATAGTATGATGGATGAGCTTCGAAAGCGGGCACACGCCAGAGGGTCTCACCATATTGTGAAATGGTGACGGCCCCGGGACCAACTGCCCAGAATTCCAAACGCTCGCCCGAAGCAAAAGAGACAGTCGCTTTAGCCATTTGGAGACGCAATCTGAGTGAAGAACGGCCGGTCCGAAGACTGGCCCAAGTTTTCTCGGGAAGAGGACTTGTGGTCCCACGACCGGCGGGAGAGGCCTGGCGGCTGCGGTCTATTGCCCAGGAACCGGAGTGCCCCTGAATGCATTGACCGCTCGGTCCATCACCACTTGTTCGACATTTCCGGAGTCCAGGACCGTATTCCCCACGGAGGCCTTTTGCACCAGCACAGTCGTTACGTCGAGCAAAGTCGAATTCCCGATTGAAAGCAATGCGCTCACTTGTGTTGAAAAACAGGCGCTGTTTGGCGTGTCGCTCCCGTCTTTTTGAGCTATTTCGGTGGTGGCCACAATGTGGTTGTTGGCTATGTAGTTTCCACTGCCGGAAACTACATTGATTATGACAGGTTTTGCTGCGGGAGGCTTGATATATTGAGTGTCAACGGTGTGCGAAATATGGTTCGCGATCAGCGAATTGTTGCTGCCGTCAATCTGCAGAAGTCCAAACAGATCATCCAAGCCATTGTCGTACTTCTGCATCGGCGCCCATGGCTCGCGATCTCGCAGAAAATGATTTGACGAGACCAAATTCTCGCAGCAGTTAGCAGCAAGAACCAACATTCCGGGATAAAAGGAATGGAACCTGTTTCCCGTGACCGAGGAACGCACCACTCCGGAGAAATGGACACTGCTTGCTCCTCGAGGAAATACGTTGTTTGAGGACACCAGAATGCCGGCGTAATTCTCGGCGTAAATCGAGTGTCCCCTATATCCCGCGCCGACGAAATTATTTGCTATTCTCGAGGCCTGCCCCATACCTTTCAGTTCGATACAGTTGCCGCACTCTGCGATGAAATTGTTGTCTATCGCGAGCGCATCTGCATCATGAACAGTAACTCCGTGTTCCAGGTAGATAAGGCCCATCCCGGTTATTCGGAATGAGTCATTGGCGCTGCCCACATAGATTCCCGTTTTGCCATTTCTGTATGTGTTTTCTGCGTCGTCTTGCCCCAAACCATCATCGATGAAGTGCAAGCCATCGATGCAAAAGTCGGCAAACTCCACAGAGCTTATACGAGGATTTCCGTTGCGCTTGACATAAAACGCGGCACCAGCAGCCTCACCGTCTGCGGCCTCTGGAGAAATGTCCACAAGGATTCGACTTCCGCCCGGCCACACCTCGTGCCAGTGGGCCAACTCGCCTGCGGGTGTGTTGAAGCGGATGCTTGACGACGTAAAACCATGACCAGAGCCAACGATTTTCAGATAGCTCACGTCTATAACGACTTGAGTGACGAGACGATAATCGCCTGGTGGTATGTAGATAACTGATCCAGGTTTTCCGCCGTCATTTACATCGACAACCGCTTGCCTGTTCTTGATATCTGCAATGATGTTATTGATGACGGCGCCAATATCCTCCCGAGGATTGCCTGTTGGATACTTCGTGACGTCGTAACAGTTTTCGCTAACCATTGTCATGTCTCCTCGGACAGCGAGGGTTAATCTTGTTTTCTTTTGGCTGTGCCTTCACCAGATGCTGGTGCGGGTGCCCGGGTCAAAGAAGTGAAGTTCTTCGGCATCGACAGCGATGCGCGCGATGTCACCTGCTCGCACTGTGCTCTTTGGAGAAAAGCGGGCTACCGCAGCTTTTTCGTCGCCGATGTCGACGATGGCGTCCGGGTCGCCAGCGTCCACCCATGGTGCATCGATATTCAGATGCACCATGGATTCAGAACCCAGCGCCTCAACAAGAGTGACCGGGGCCGAGATCTCGGCCGAAGAAGGCCGGATTGAAGCGTCATTCATGTGCTCCGGCCGGATGCCGAGGAGGATTTGACGGTGAGACGCACCGTTGAGCGAGGGACGGCATTCGAAAACCCGGTCAGGAATTTCGAAACTGTTGCTGCCCAGGATCACCGTCCTTCCATTCAGAACGGCCTCGTACAAGTTCATCGAGGGCGATCCGATAAAGGCCGCAACAAAGACGTTGTCGGGGCGACTGTACAGGTTCTGGGGAGTGTCGACTTGCTGCAGCACGCCGCCCTTCATGACAGCGACACGGTCCCCCATCGTCATTGCCTCGACCTGATCGTGAGTGACGTAGATCGTGGTGACGTTGAGTTTTCTCTGGAGGCTGGCAATCTCGGCGCGCATCTGCACACGCAGTTTTGCATCGAGATTGGACAACGGTTCATCCATCAGGAAGGCGGACGGCTGGCGGACGATCGCCCGACCCATGGCGACGCGCTGCCGCTGGCCGCCCGAGAGCAGCGCCGGTTTGCGGTCGAGCAGAGCCGTCAGCTCGAGGATGCGCGCGGCCTCATCCACGCGGCTGGCAATGTCGGATTTCGGCAACCCCGCCATTAGCAAGGGAAAGGCGATGTTTTCGCGCACGGTCTTGTGCGGGTACAGCGCGTAAGATTGAAAGACCATGGCGATGTCGCGATCTTTGGGATCGACATCGTTGACGACCCTGTCCCCGATCCTGAGTTCGCCGCTCGAAATGCTCTCAAGGCCGGCGATCATCCGAAGCGCCGTCGATTTCCCACAACCCGAGGGACCGACAAACACCATGAACTCACCATCCCTGATGTTGAAACTCAGGTCGTGTAGCGCATGAAAGCTGTTGCCGTAGATCTTGTTGACGTTGCGCAGTTCTATATCGGCCATGTCTTAGCCTCCCTCATCCTTTTACAGCGCCGAAAGTCAGGCCGCCGACGATCTGCTTTTGAAGTGCGAGCGTTACGATGATGACGGGCAGTGAATAGAGCACGGCCGCCGCCGTCATCGCTCCCCAGGCAAGGCCATAGACGGAGTTGTATTCAGCAATGACGATCGGTGCCGTTTTGGTCGCCTCTGACGTCAGCAGCAGTGCGTAGAGGAACTCATTCCAACTCGTGATGAAGGTAAACAGCGCGGTGACGGCGATTCCGCCCGTCATGATCGGAAGAATGACCTTCAGAAAGGCCTGGAAACGGGTGCAGCCGTCCATGCGCGCCGCTTCTTCCAGATCCTTCGGAACGCCTTCGAAGAAGGCTGCCATGAGAAGAAGCGCAAGAGGTACCGCGGCTGATGTGTGGGCGAGCACCAGACCGGGAACGGTATCCAGCAGACCGAGCGACTTAAGAAGCTGGAACAGTGGCACGCCGAGCGACACCGATGGCACCATGCGCGTGACCAGCGCGAAAAGCAGGAACAGGGTGGTGATCCGGCGCCGGTAGTGGGTCGCGACATAAGCGGCCGGAACCGCCACAGCGAGGGAAAGGATGGTCGTCAGCACCGCCACCATCAGCGAGCTTGCGAAGGCCCGCGGCAGGATCGACGATTGCAGGACATCGCGAAAATTCTCGAAAGAGATCACCACGGGAAAGAAGCTCGGCGGAATCTGCTGGACATCCGCTGCCGGCTTGATCGACGTCATGAGCAGATATACGTAAGGCAGCGCATAGGACAGGACGAGGACGAGCGCGGCGGCATTGATCACCATGCCGTTGAGATTGAAGCGGCGCGCACTACGCATGGACCGGCCTCCATATCTTCCAATAGGCAGCAGCAGCCAGAACCATCATGACGATTAGAAACAGCGTGCCGGAGGCCGAGGCCTCGCCGAGATCGCCGAAGCGCATCATGCGCTGATAGATGTTCATCGAAAACACTTCAGAAGCGTGGTTGGGGCCACCCTGCGTCTGAATCCAGATGAGGTCGAAGGTCTTGGCCGCATCCACCCCACGCACGATGACGACGACGGCGATCACCGGGCGCATCAGTGGCAGCGTGACATGCCAGAAGCGCTGGAACGCGTTCGCGCCGTCGATCCGCGCCGCCTCGAGCAGGTCTTTGGGAATGTTTGTCAATCCGGCATAGGAGACGAGGGCGACAAAGGATGTCGTCAGCCAGATATCGGCGAAAGAGACGGAATAGATGACGATATCTTCGTCGGACAACCAGGCAATCGCATCGGGATCGCTGATGACGCCCAGATGGACGAGCCCGTAGTTCAAGATGCCGATGTTCCCGACCAGGAGAAAGCGCCACAAGAGGCCGGCGACGATTGGCGGCACCATCAATGGCAGCGTGAAGATCGTGCGGTGCCAGCGCGATTTACCGGGGAGCGCCGTGAACAGCAGCGCGGCGCAGAAACCGAAGGTAAATTCGAAGAACAGCGCAAAGATCGAATACTGGATTGTTCTGAATGCGCTTTCCGCGACACGCTTCGAGGTTAGCGCGTCGATATAGTTCTTGAGCCCGATCCATTCTCGTATGTGGGGAGTAATGGTGTCGACCTTAAAAAAGGAATCGAACACCAAAAGCCCTACCGGGTATGCGACCAGCAAGCCAAGGATGGCGAGGGCTGGCGCAAGCATGCACAGCACGAATCGGTCTTCACCCGACATGGCGCTCTCCGAAAGCTGATGATGCGAGGAGGACCACCCGTCCTCCTCGCCGCCGAGGGACTAGTCGAGGATGTCTTCGATCGTTTCCTTGGCGTCCGTCAGGACCTTGCCGACGTCCGCTTTGCATGTCAGGGCCTGCTGCACGGCTGGCAGAACCGCTTCGTCGACAAATTCCTGATATTTTTCATTCATCGGACGGCCTTGCGTCGCAGGAGCGCCCAACGTCTCAAGCAGCGGCGTGAAATGCTCATAACCGGGCTTGCTGGCATAGCCGTTATAGGCCGAATTCGTCGCAGCCAATCCAAGCGGCGCTTCGATACCGAGCGCATTGTTGGCGATGGCGAAGGCTATGAACTTCTTGGCCGCGTCCTTGTGCTGGGAGGTCGACGGAACGACATTGTACCAAGGACCCGGAATTGCCGCGATTCCTGCATCGCCAGCCAGCATTGGGGCGACGCCGACCTTTCCGCTGACCTTGGAATCGGCGGGCGTCATCTTGTAGGCGTGCGCCCAGAATTTCATCATCGCCGTCTTGCCTTGATAGAACAGGTTCTGAGCTTCGCCCCAGCCAGTCTCGTTGACGTTTTCGGGCACGGAATGATCGATGCAGTGAGGCGCGATGTAGAATTCGAGCGCCTTCCTATGCGCTTCGTTGTCGATGATCACCTTCCCATCCTTGTCGAGGATCACACCTGGCGAGCCCGCCTGAAGCACATGCGCCATCCACTCTTCGGAGAAGCTGCCGATGGTGTCGGTGCCCCAAAAGTCAGTCTTGCCGTCACCATCGGTGTCTCGGGTGAAGAATGTTGCGATGTCGCGCCATTGCTGCCAAGTCTTCGGCGGGGCGAGGGGATAACCATATTTTGCCTGGAACGCTTTCTGTTCTTCCGGCTTGTCGAAAACGTCCTTGCGATAAAAAACAATTTCGGCATTGGCCCAAGCAGGCATGCCGATCAGTTTGTCGCCGATCTTCGCGTCGGCAAGCAAGGCAGGCGGCAGGTCCTTGCGAACCGCGTCGGTGAAGAGCGGCGCGAGGTCTTCGACATGGCTTGCAAATTTCGCGTTCCACACGACGTCGATCGTTACCACATCGAACGCCGATGAGCCGGAGGCGATTTCGGCCGAAAACTTGTCGAAGACGCCCTGATAGGGAACGACGGTGAAGTCCACCTTGATACCGGTCTCGGCGGTAAACTTCTCTGCGGCTGCCTTCTGCAGCATTTCGCCGCCGCCTTCCACGAGGATATTGATGGTTTCGGCCTTGGCGGAGGCCGCTATGCAAACGAGCGCGAGCGCGCTGGCGCCAAGCAGTTTTTTCATGAATTCCTCCCTTGTTCCGCCGGAAGCACTTGCCTCAGGCTGTTCCATTGTTGGACCATAGGCGCGCTATGACGACGTTGTCAATTGGAATTGTCGACGTTGTCAGAAAAATATGTCGACGTTGTCATGCGTGTAGTTTACAACAGACCCGCATCAGGAGAATTGGCGGACATGGTTAGCATCGTCAGCGTCGCGAAAGCGGCCGGGGTTTCGAATAAAACAGTCTCTCGCGTCATCAATGGCGAGCCCTACGTGACTGAGGAAACCCGGGAGAGGGTGGAAAAGGCTATTCGCGACCTCGGCTACATCCCGAATATGGCGGCGCGCCTCATACGATCCAGCCGTTCCAACACCTTTGGGATTATCACCGATTATGTTTCCACGACGCCTTATTCGGTCGATATTGTCCGCGGAATTCAAGATTGGGCCAATGCGAACGGGAAAACCATCCTGATAGCCAACACCGGTGGTTCTTCCGAGAGAGAGGTGGAAATCTGGAAAATGTTCCAGTCCCATCGCATTGATGGAGTCCTGTATGTAACCATGTACCGCCGCATTGTGGATCCGGAGACCGGCGATGTCAGCATTCCGACGGTGATGATCAATTGTCGGCCGCAAACAAGGGAGCTCCTGCCGTCTATCGAGCCCGATGATTATCAGGGGGCGCGAGATCTTACCCGGTATCTCCTTGAACGGGGTCATCGCAGAATCGGTTACATCCGGCTCAATCCGATCCTATTGGGAGCCGAACTGCGCCTGGAGGCATTTCGCCGAACGGCAAGCGAATTCGGTCTCACAGAGAACGACCTCTCTATCAGCCTCGGCATGGATGGGCCTGTCGGGGCAGAAAACAACTACGTCTTTGCGGCAGCGACCGAAATGCTCAAACAAGACGACCGTCCGACCGCGATCATGAGCGGCAACGACGAAATGGCAATTCAGATCTACATTGCCGCCATGGCGCTGGGATTGCGGATTCCACAAGACGTCAGCATCGTCGGCTTTGACGATTTTCGAACAGTCACGACGGCGCTGAAGCCAGAGCTGACCACAGCAGCGTTACCATACTACGATCTCGGCAGAGAGGGTGCGAAGTGGCTGAACGATTTGATAGCGGGCGAGAAGATTTATCCGGGCAGTCGGGTTGTCTCTTGCAAGCTGGTTGAGCGTAGCTCTGTCGCCTTTAACCCTCATTAGGCGGGAGAATCTCTGCTGCCTACCTTGAATGAGAAGCGGCATTGAGCTTCTTGCACGACCGGGCGCCCTACGCCGGGGCTTACTCCGGTTTACCTAATCGCGGTGAACGCCTGGATGTGAGATACTGAATATGCGGCAGATCGCCCGATCTGCCCGATTGTTGAGGAGGATGTCCTATGCCACTGTTCATAATCACAGGGTGCTATTCAGCCGCGGCAGCGAAGGGAATGATCGCCGATCCATCGGACCGGGAAGCGGCGGCCCGTACCATCATGGAAGCAGCAGGCGGGAAACAGCATTCTTTCTACGTCACGACCGGCGAAACCGACTGGATGGTAATCGCAGAATTCCCCGACGGTGTTGACCTGATCCCCGCGCTTCTTGTCGTCGGCGCATCGGGAGCAGTATCGAATATCAAAACCGTGCGAGCATACACGGGTGCGGAATTCAAGGCCGCCCAAGAAAAGGCGGGCAAAATCGCATCTGCCTACAAGGCCCCGGCAAAATAACGAAACCACTCGTCGAACGATCTTCGGCAGCGGATGTTCGATCCGCTGCCGGTTCGTTCCGGCATCGCCACAGGCGGAGAGGTCAGCCATTCGGGCAGGAGAGTGCGTAAATCCAAAATTGTGGGTGTCCAAGAGTGCGTGACCGAAGTCCAAAAGTATCTGGCGACACTCACTGAATGGTGGGGGTGGTGGTGGAGAATCTGTGGCGCTCAGGTTGAAATGTCCGCTGAGCCGCAAAGCAGAAATGTCACTCGCGGCTGCCACGCGGCACGACGACCAGCCCCGATCTGAGCGGCTGGTCCGGGTTGCAAGGTCAGAATCGGGGCGGGGTTGTGGCACCATTGGCTTTAGCTTTGAGACTATGCGATCGACGCCTCACGCTGCCGCATCGAGCTTTTAGTTGCCGCTCAGATCTGGCATCTGCGGTCTTCAAAAGTATTCCGCTTGAGCTCGCGGAAGATCGTCGAGCGATGCCGGCCGAGCTTCTCGGCAATGACGGTGGCGCTCACGCCGGCCGCTCGCCAGCGAACGATCCTGCGACGTTCATCCATGTCGATTTGGGAGTAGGTGCGTCTCGCAAGTCGCACTTCATCCTTGAGTCCACCCCGGCTACAGGTGAATCCGGCGTAATCTGTGTTATGGAACTTGAAGACGTGTGGCAACCGCTGCCACATAATTCGTTGAAATACCCAGAAAATTACTTCTTGTGCCTTCCCACATCAGAGCGTCAGCCAGTCGCCGATCGTTGTCCCGACACGTCGCATGGAGCGTGTTGTTGGAACGGCCGGGTGCTCGGTTGCTATGGTCTTTCGGACTTCACGCGGGCTGAGCCCGAATTCATGGCTGAACGCGCGGGTGAAATTGGCTGCAACGTCGAAGCCGGCGGTCTCGGCAATCTCCGAGATTGGCCTGGTGTCGGTCGGGTTGGTAAGCTCCGCATAGGCCTGCAGCAACCGACGTTTGCGAATGTAGTTGAAGACGCCCCCGCTCGTTTCGAACAATTGGTAGAGCCGCGTCCGCGAGATCCCCAGCGCACGGCACATGACCTCAGGCGTCAAGCTATCTGAATGAAGATTGAGGTGAATATAGCGATGCGCCCGCTCCATCAGCCCCATGTTGGTCTGTTCGTGACCGCGGTCCGAACTGGTGGAGGATGCGGCGCATGCAACGACCATATCGCCGATCGTCCGTACGATCCGCGGCACCTCCTCCACCGTCAAGCTGCTCAGATTGGCTTCCAGGCCGTTGATATAGCTGACCAGCAATTCAGCCAGGCTACCGGAGAAGGCGGTGTTGTTGGCGTTCTGCAGAAGGCTGGCATCACGGGTCAACAGTTCATAGGGCAGGAAGACGAGCACAGCGACTGAATCGGTCATCCGCCCGCGGTACGGATAACCAAGAGACCTGAAAAATATCTCACCCGGGCCGGTCTCGGTTACATGCCGATCGGCCTCGGTCCAGGCCCGGCCGCTGCGCAGCACGCCGAGGTTCCAGTGATCGATTGGGCTCGATCGCAGCATCGCCTGATCGCGAATATAGCTGCACGCCTGCGCGCGCTGCTGAACGATGAGGATATCGCCGAGATGCCAGCCGGTCTGTTCCGCAAGGAAACCGTCGCCCTCCGATTTTTCGTCCGGCAGATGAACATTCATAAGGGGCGCGACATGTGATCGCCAAGCCTGGAACTGTTCTTTCGGTGGCAGTTCGTGCGTTGAAAATCGCAGGGGCGCCAGCGCCGGTGGAACGTCCACCCGATGTTCTTTCTGGGAAGACGGTTCGCGCGGCCAGCGCCGCCGCTCCAGGTGCGCCGGCCATTCCTGTCCCGCAGCCGGGTCATCTCCAGATTCCGTAACCATCCAATTCCTCCAGCGCAAGAGCCAATCCGGGCTGTTCAAACTGAAGCAAACAATCGTTTTCGCGGCTGAACCGCGCAGCCATCCGACAAAACCGAATTGACTAAAGCTCTACGTGCATAAGCTACTTATCATATTCATCCGCGAGCAGAAATGGACGGACCGATAATTTTCTGGATGCGGCGATAACGACAATTGCGTCCCGTTCATATATCTAAATAAGCAATGGTTAATTCCGAAGGACGTTCGGAAATTTCCAAAATACTCAACTGCCGGTGCAATGTAGTGTCGAAGCGCCGTCAACGTAAAAAGACACTTATTCAAAACAAAAGATGCGAACATGGGAGGATAGGTCGTGAACTATCGGGGAAATAGTCGTGTGCGATTTGCGCAAGCCTTGGCTTGCGACAGGAATCATCCTGAGGGTGCGCCAGGAGAGATTCTACCGCCCATCGTGCCGATTCATGCGAGACGCTCCTGAGGCCGGACATCGGCAAATAATGGCGCGCGAGGGGTTGCGCGCAACCGAGGCCATCTGTGTCGATGCGTAAAGGCTCGAGGCTTGCACGCAACCCCTATCATATCCACCCATTGTCGAATTTCTTTGACGCTGCCCTTCATGTGGCAGAGGAGGCTAAGATGACTACCGCATGCGATGAGAACGTAATCCAATTGAAGCCGATTTCGAGCTGCAGACGAGAAGTCGAAGTCGCAATGGTGGAAATGCTCGTCAGTTTGCAGAAACGTGGATGGTCGGCTGCGGAGTTGGCATTGACGCTCGCAGACGCCTCGGAAGATCTTGTCATGCTGATCGCGACCAAAAAGCTTCGACCGAATTAAAGCAGTTCCAGGAAATGACAGGGTCCGGAATTGCGTAAACACAAAAGAGTAGAGCGGTTCTGTGCTTCCGTGAAAAGCTGAACCGCTCTTTGATCGCGTGGAATTAGGCCGTTTCTGTCTTAATGAGATGTCGGCATTACAGGCGCGGCGCGGCGATTTTCATCACCCCATACCCCACCACGTCAGTTCGCCGCGCCGGGATGGTTGACCACCGCATCGATATGCCCACGCCTCCGTCGGCGGCATTTGCTCCAAAGCCGAATTGTTTCTGTCGCAGGTTACGACCATCACTTGTCTACTAATTCTCAATGCGCTAATTTATGCAATAATGAGTTGCATCCGTTTGTGCCGGGTCCCCTAGCGACGGATGGCTGCAGAGCGATACCTTCGGATGACAATATGATCTGGAACCATCGCATCACACGCATCGTCGTCGGCCTGTTGCTGCTGGCACTCGTGACCGTCCTGTCATTGCCGACGATTACCGGCTTTACGAGCCTTGATGGCACAGTCAATGCCCGGTTTGCTGTCGTTAATGCCCCAATCGACGGCACGATTGCGGAAGAACCCCTCAAGGTCGGCAGCCCGGTCAAGGCGGGGCAACCCCTCGCAGAAATCCGAAATACACGCGTCAATCGTGCAATCCTCGCTTCGCTCGAGGCAGATCGCAACACGGCACTCGACCGCGTCGCGGCACTTAAAAAGGAGCGGGAGGAGCTCTCCGCACTTCGCGAGGAATTGTCTGCCAGATTGGAAATCTACAGGCAGACCACCATTGCCAATCTCGAGCGCGAAGTCGAAATCCTGCGGAAAAAAGTCGAAGTGTCGCAAGCTCAGGATCTGGTCGCGCAGGTCGACCTGAATCGCCGGATGGAGCTCGAGTCAAAAGGCATTCTAACGCAGAAGCTGGTTGAGGTCGCGCGGGCCGCCGGAGCTGCGACTGGCGGCGAGGTCGAAATCAGCAATTTGACTGTCGATCAATTGGAACAAAGGCTCAATGCGGTCCGCCAGGGTATCTTTGTCTTCGGCGACGGACAGAATGACGTGCCTTATTCGCGACAGCGTGAAGACGAGGTTGTCGTTCGCATCAACGACTTGAACTCACGCATCGCGGAAAATGAGACACGAGCCACCGAAGTTCAAAAGCAGCTGGTCAAAGAGGCAGATCGCGTCAGCAGCCTTGAATCCGCGACCGCAATAGCGCCGTTCGACGGCGTTATTTGGACCAGGAGCATCGTCGACGGTTCCAACGTGGTGCTGAACGACGAGTTGATGCGCCTCCTCGACTGTCGAGAGCTGTTTGTGGATATCCTTGTTCCCGAGGTCAATTATGACGAGATCTATCCGGGGCTTGTTGCGCAGGTGCGCTTGTTCGGCCGCAGCGATGTCTTCCAAGGCACCGTCATTTCTGCCAGAGGCAGTTCGGCTTCGGTCGAGGCCGATTCCTTTGCCGCCAGTTTACCGCCGTCGACCGAGCGTAATGCCCGCATTCGCGTTCGCCTTGATCCATCTTTCATGAACGACGATTTTGCGAACTCCTGCCAGGTGGGGCGCACAGTGCAGGTACGGTTTTCCAAGCACGGCATCGACGTATCCAACTGGGTCAAAAGCCTGTGGTTCAGTATCTTCTAGCGCTGGTTCCGACCTTTCTCGTTATGGCCTTCTTCTTTCTGGGGCCGTTCAATTGGTCGCGGCATCACACCTGGACACGGGCGGTAACCTGCGCGTTCGTCGCAGCATTCGCCTTGCGATACATGTACTGGCGCTTGACCGAGACGGTGCTTCCCTATCCGAACGACGGTGCGAGTTTCTACTGGGTCTGGATCCTCTTTGTCGTCGAGGTTCTCGCCTGCGTCGAAGTCATCCTTTTTCTGGTATTGATGAGCCGCTATGTCGACCGGAGCGCGGAAACCGACAGGTTGGGTCGTGTTTTCTTTGCGCGCGACAAGCGTGAGCTGCCGACAGTCGATGTTTTCATTCCCACCTATAACGAGCCGCTCGATGTTCTCGAGCGAACCATCATCGGCGCCCGCTCGCTGGATTATCCTGCGGACAAATTGAATGTGTATGTGCTTGACGATCAACGCCGGGATTGGCTGAAGGCCTATTGCGAAGAAAAGAACGTCATCCACGTCACGCGCGGCGACAACAGCCATGCCAAAGCCGGCAATATGAACAATGGG
Source organism: Rhizobium sp. NLR16a (assembly GCF_017948245.1). Taxonomy (NCBI): domain Bacteria; kingdom Pseudomonadati; phylum Pseudomonadota; class Alphaproteobacteria; order Hyphomicrobiales; family Rhizobiaceae; genus Rhizobium; species Rhizobium sp. NLR16a. Next base: position 460,733 of record NZ_CP072867.1, read on the forward strand.
CTGAAGGTCAGCTCGGGCGAGTTTATTGCGATTTTCGATGCCGATTTTGTTCCCTATCGACACTTCCTTCGCCGGACCCTGCCCTTCTTTTCCGACGAAAGCATCGGTATCGTCCAGACACCTCAACATTTCTTCAATGTCGATCCGGTGCAATCAAACCTGGGCCTGGAGAATATCTGGCCGGACGAGCAGCGTTTGTTCTTTGACGAGATCGCGCCCAGCCGAGATGCCTGGAACGTCAGTTTCTGCTGCGGGTCATGCTCGATTGCCCGCCGCCAGGCCGTCGATGCAATCGGCGGTTTTCCGACGGAGTCGATCACAGAAGACCTGCTGACAACTCTTTCGATGCTCAACAAAGGCTACAAGACGCGCTACCTGAACGAGCGGCTATCGATGGGACTGGCCGCCGAAAACCTGACCGGTTATTTCGTGCAGCGCGAACGATGGTGCCAGGGGGGTATTCAAACCCTGTACTTGTATAATGGCCCGCTGCGCGGCCCGGGATTGACGCTCTTTCAACGGATCATGTTCCTGCCGGCATCATGGCTGGTGCAGTATCTGGTCCGCTTCACTATATTGCTTGTCCCCATCGTCTATCTCTGGTTCGGCCTGCTTCCGCTCTATTTCACGGATATGGCCGATTATGTATCTCATCAGGTGCCGCTGCTGGCGGCGTATTTTCTGCTCATGCTGTGGATCACGCCGACGCGCTATCTGCCTGTGGTTTCCAGCGCCGTCGGTACCTTTGCGACATTCCGCATGTTGCCGACCGTGGTCTCCAGCCTGGTGAGACCATTTGGCAAGCCTTTCAGGGTGACGCCAAAGGGCAGTGGCAACGAGGCGAACCAGTTCGACCGCTACAGCTTCGCCTGGATCGCAAGCATGATCACGATCACCGTGGTTGGTCTGCTGGTCAACATCGTACCGGAAACGTCGCATGTACAAGGCCAGTTTTCGCCGGTCGCGGCATGGTGGTCAGGGATCAATATTGTCGTCCTGCTGATTGCGTCACTCATCTGCTTTGAGAAACCCCGGCGCCTGTTTCATGCGTTCAAGCTCGATGAACCCGCCATCGTCAACGATGTCCCCGGCCAAGTCGTCAGTCTCGCACTCGACAAGGCGGTCGTTGCAGTCCCGGACATGGCCCGATTTCAATCCAAATCGGCGATGCTGAAACTCTCTGGCTTCGCCCCGATCAAAGCGGAGCTCGGACAGATCACCCAACGACGAAGGAGCGTAAGTCGCGGCGGCGACAAGCAAGCCTATTACCTGCACTTGTATTTTGAACTCAGCGGCTCTGCTCGCGACAGCATGATTGTAAAACTCTACACCGGTCGATATTCGCGGGACGTTCGCGACATCGACAAGGTTGCCGTCTCTCTTAATCTGCTGTTGCGGTCATTCGGGCGAACGCGCACGTTGTAGCCCGGCTCGTGAGAGAGGTTGTCGCGCTTCTTCAACTTATTGCCCGGATCGTTCGTCGAGGATGGACAGCGCGTCCTGCAGTCTGAGCGCCGCCAGCGCTTCCGTTGCCTCGTCCGGAGACCATCCTGCTTCGAGCGCTGCAGAAAGAACCAGCGATTCCGTTTGAAGTTCGAGCTTCTCATAAAGCGGCTCGATGGCTTCGCGTGCGGTGACAACGTGCTGATCGGGCGGAGTGATGGGCGTCGCGGCAACCGTAGGCATGATGCTCCTCCTTTTAAACGCTAAGGTTCGAAACCCAATTGCAGGCATGCTTGTTCCGTTCACAATCGCATTTAGCCGGATCACGGCTGACGGACACTGTTCCGAAGCTCTGGCGATCGCAATTTCGCCCGTCCTCGGCATCTCTGGGCTCCCAGCGAAAATCTCCGCTGGATGTGAACGAACGGACAGGCTACCGCACAATTGCCGAAAGCGGAAGCGACTTGCGGTAATCACCGTTGCCGCAGAAGCGCGCCTAACGAGGACCGTCGCCACATCTGCCGAAATTTCCTCCATTTCAGAAGCGCCCTGATGACGAGGGCCGACGGTATCTTCTCGTGGTCGCCGACGGTCCCCTGCTTGGCGACCGGTGCGTTTGCGTAGAGGAGAAACGCGATCAGCGTGGCTGGATCCTTGGCCTCGAGGTCGAGGCGGGCATCCGACAGATGCAGTCCCTGCTCGCCGTCCATGAAGGTCTGACCATCAACGGTGATCGAGCCATGGAAGACATAGAAGTAGAGATCCCTGCCCTGCTTGCGCGGGAATTCCGACCGCGCACCCGCTTCCAGCCGGATGTCGAAGATGTCGACAGCGCTGCGGACATAAAACGGCGCGCCCTCCCCTTCCGGGCCGACCAGGTGTCGCCAGACATTCGCCGCGACCGTGGGGATCGGGCCGTATTGAATTTTGGGCTGCAGATCGACCGCACGCGGACGAATGAGGATCTGCACCATTCGCAGCGGCGGATCGGTCACCAGCGTCTCCTCGGAGTGCCAGAAGCCTTTCCCGGCATTCATCACCATCAGATGATGGCGGTCGATCAGCAGCCAGCCTGTGGCTCGGTTCTGGTGACGCATCACGCCATCAGGCACCCAGGAGACGATCTCGTCGTTTCTGTGCTCGTGCATCGCGATCAGCCGGCCAGGGTCGAGAATGGATTCGACGACCATGGCGAGAGGGCCATGGCCGTGGTCCGTCGGCTTCGGCTTCAACCATCCCGGCATATTGATGTGCGCGACAAAACCGCCAGCATCCCGCACCAGGAATGTCCGTTCGCCTTTGAGCAGCATCGCGTCCTCCATGCCTGTCAGGCTATGACGACACGTCTTGCTGAGGATGCCGATGAATGGCCTTAGTGGCAATTTGAAAAACATCCGCCGCAATCGATTCGCATACGGGATCTCCAATGACCATCGACGCCGCACGAAATCCGCATCCGATCTACTTTGCCGGCGCTTTTGCCACGGGTGGGCTCCTGACGTTCATGGTGCATCTCAATGGCGAGCTGGCACGGTACGGAAATCCGCTTTTTTCTTCCTGGACCGCTCACGGCACCGGCATCATCGCCGCCGTCATTCTTCTCCTGCTGGTTCACCGGCGGCGAATGCCAAGGCAGGAAAAGATCTTGAAGGCGCCCTTATGGGCCTATTTCGGCGGCATTTCCGGCGCGGCAACGGTCATGCTGACCTCGACCGCGGTCAACTCACCGCTCGGGCTCTCCGGCACCTTGGCTCTCGGCCTGGCAGGCCAGGTCGTCTTCAGCGTCGCGGCCGACAGCTGGGGGCTGTTCGGCCTGCAAAAGCGGCATCCCGATACTCGCGACATCGTTGCGCTCGGCCTGGTCGTTGCGGGAGCGGCGCTGATCATCCTGTTCGGGCGAGGCGCGGCATGACGCTCTTCATTCTCCTCGCTTGCCTCGGCGGCGTGCTCGTCGGCCTCAGCCGTCAGCTTAATGGGCGGCTGAGCATCTCGACGACGCCGCTGATCGCATCCTTCTGGAATCACGCGATAGGCTTTGCCGTCCTCACCTGCCTCGGTGTCGTCGTCGGCGGCCTGCTTCCTGCGGGGGCTGCCGAGGCGCCCTGGTATGCCTATCTCGGCGGTCCGCTCGGCGTTGTCTTCGTGGCGGCCGGCAGTTGGGCGATTGCGCGGATCGGCGCAGTCAACTCGGCTCTGCTGATCATCGGCGGGCAGATGGTCACGGGGGTGGCGTTTGATTATCTCAGCGCCGTGCCGGCCTCCTTCTGGGCGAATGCCGGCGGGATTGTTCTCATCATAGGCGGAATGATGGTCAGCCGGGGACGGCGCAGGGCCGGCGCTCCGAAATAACCCCGGCGTCCGGCGGGAACGCCTCCCCGCCGCCGGATCACCAAGCCGCTGCATTCTCAAGCGAGGTATTTGGTAAACCAGTCGACCGTCCGCTGCCAGGCCAGCTTGGCCGCCGCCTCGTCGTAGCGCGGCGTGGTATCATTGTGGAAGCCGTGATTGACGTCGGGGTAGATATAGGCCTCATAGGTTTTTCCCGCGGCTTTCAGCGCCGCTTCATAGGCCGGCCAGCCTTCGTTGACGCCCGTGTCCAGCCCGGCATAGTGGAGCAGCAGCGGCGCCTTGATCTTCGGCACGTCTTCGGCGCGCGGCTGCCGGCCGTAGAACGGCACGGCTGCGGCCAGTTCGGGATAGGCGACCGCCGCGGCATTGGCCACGCCGCCGCCGTAGCAGAAGCCTGTTATGCCGACCTTGCCGGTGGTGAGGTCACCCTTCATCAGGAACTCGACCGCCGCGAAGAAGTCGTTCATCAGCTTTTCCGGATCGACTTTCTGCTGGAGCTCCCGCCCCTTTTCGTCATTGCCGGGATAACCGCCGACCGAAGTGAGGCCGTCGGGCGCCAGCGCGATGAAGCCGGCCTTCGCCACGCGCCGCGCCACATCCTCGATATAGGGGTTGAGGCCCCGGTTCTCGTGCACGACCACGACGGCGGCGACCTTGCCGGTGGCGTTTTTGGGGCGGACGAGATAGCCGCGCACATCGCCATTTCCTTTCGGCGAGGGGTAGGTGATGTATTCGGCGGCGATATCCGGATCGGTGGCCTCGACCTGGGTCGCCAACGCATAATTCGGGCTCAGCGACGCCAGGATGGCGGCCGCGGTCACGCCGCCGACGGCGAATTTGCCGGCGCGGTCGAGAAACTCGCGCTTGGTGATCCTCCCATGCGCGTAGTAATCATAGAGTTCGAGCAGTTCCTGTGGGAAATCCTTGGCTGTCATGCGGGTCATGATGGCTCCTCCTGGCCTCCGGTTCCCATCCATCCTACACAGGCCAGCGTGCTCGACTTTTCAACATTTCGCGAGTTCTGCGTGAGCTTGCCGGCGAAATTGGCGTCAGTTGCAACCATTCGGCGCTTCCGCATCCGGTCGTCGACCGCATGAAAATCGAAAGCCGCCTGCCGGTTTATGAAAATTAATTTCATGGCCGTGGCGTGAGGCCCGTTTTCTATTGACGCCCTCCAATTTTTGTCTCAACTTAAAGAAAATAAATTACTTAGTTGGGAACTTGATCGGCATGAAAGTGGGCATCATCGGGCTCGGATTCCGGCTCGGCTACCTCGGCTACGTCTTCAAGGCGATCGATAGCAGCTTCGACATCGTCGGCTACGTGGATCCGGATCCCGCCGGCCTTCCCGGCTTGACGGAAAAGGGTATTTCCGCCGGCAAGGCCTATGGTACGCCGGAAGAGCTGCTCGCCTCGGAAAAGCTCGATCTGCTGATGATCGGTTCCCCCAATCACCTGCATCTCGACCACATCCGGCTCGGGCTCCAGTCCGGCCTCAAGGTGTTCTGCGAAAAGCCGATCGTCACGACCATCGCCGAGAGCATCGAGCTTGCCCATCTCCTGGCGAAGTTCGGCCACGAGCGGCTGATGGTCGGTCTCGTGCTGCGTTATTCGCCTCTTTATAAGGATCTGCGCGCCATCCAGGCCGAGGGCAAGCTCGGCCAGATCGTGTCGATCGAGGCTTCCGAACATATCGAGCCCTATCACGGCGCCTTCTTCATGCGCGACTGGCGCCGCTATGAGCGCTATTCCGGCAGCTTCATGCTGGAGAAATGCTGCCACGACCTCGACCTTTACAATGGTGTCGTCGGTGCGCGGCCGGAGCGCGTCGCCAGTTTCGGCGGCCGCAAGAGCTTCATTCCGGCCAACGATCCGACGCGCGAGGGCATCAACGACCTCGAGCTTTTCCATCGCAAGCCGAGTGGCTGGATGGGGTCGGACAAGGTGTTCGACAGCGATGCCGATATCATCGACTATCAGGTGGCGATCGTCGAATATGCCAATGGCGTCGGCATGAACTTCCATACCAATCTGAACGTACCCGACCAGTTCCGCCGCTTCGCCATCATGGGCTCGCGCGGCATGGCCGAAGGCGATTTCGTTCGCGGCTATCTCAACGTGCACGAACAGCTGACCGGCAACAAGGTGGTCGCAAACACTTATGCTGCAACCGAACTGTCCCAGCATTACGGCGCCGACGAACAGATGGCGAGCGACCTCCTGGAAAGCGTGCGCACCGGCCTCGAGCTTCCGGTTTCGACGCTGAATGCGCTCGAGGCCGGCATCCTGGCCCTTGCCATGGACGAAGCGAGGATGAAGAAATCGGTCGTCGACCTGCGTCCCGTGTGGGACCGCTTCGACGAGGCCCTTCACGCCAGAGCGGCTTGAGGAAGGCGGCAAGATGAGTGTTCAAAGAAGCGCCTTCATCTTCGCCTGGATCCTTCTTCTTCCGGCCGTTCTTTATGTCCTCGCCATCGTCGCCTATCCCCTCGTCGATACCTTCATTCTCTCCTTCACCGATGCGTCGCTGAAGAAGACCACCAATTGGGTCGGCTGGGTCAACTATGAGAAGATCTTCAACGCCACATTTGCGGAGGTCATTCTCCGAACCTTCGTCTGGACCTTCTTCTCCGTCGCGCTGAAAATGGTGATTGGCACATTCGGCGCCTGCATGCTGAATGCCGCCGTGCCGGGCCGCTCGCTGTTCCGGCTTTTGACCATGCCGCCATGGATCGTGCCGATGGCGATCGGCATCTTCATGTGGGGCTGGATGTATAATGGCCAGTTCGGGATGATCTCGGGCCTGTTGCAGCGCTTCGGCCTCGTCGACGGCCCGGTCGCCTTCCTCGCCTATGGCAGCACCGCCTTCTGGGCGACGATCGTTACCGACGTGTGGATCGGCGTGCCGCTGGTGACGATCTATTTCCTGGCGGCGATCCAGTCCATTCCGAAGGATCTCTATGAAGCCGCCTGGACCGATGGCGCCGGCCGCTGGTACCGCTTTCGCCGCATTACCCTGCCGCTGATGGTGCCTGCCATCATCACCATGTCGATGCTGTCGCTGATCGCCACCTTCAACTCGTTCGACATCATCTGGATCCTGACGCAGGGCGGTCCGAGCGGCGAGACGACGACGATGATCATCGACACCTATCAGACCGCGATCGGCTCGAAGAAATACGGCGAAGGGGCGGCGCGCGCCGTCCTGATCTGCATCTTCCTGTCGCTCTTCTGCTTTGCCTATTTCCGTGTCACCCGCCGCCTCAACCCGGAGAAGCGCGCATGAGCAGTGCCGCCATGATCGACCGTTACCGCTGGTGGGAAATCATCCTGATCTATTGCGGCATCGCGGTGTTCCTGTTCTTCGTGCTGGCGCCCTTCGTCGAGGGTTTTCTCGTATCGCTGAAGCCGCTTGCCCAGCTTTTCTCTTCGCCCTATCGCTTCTGGCCGGAGAACGGCTCGTTCGAAGCCTACCGGACGATGTGGATCAGCGTGCCGGGTTTCGGGCGCTATATCTTCAACTCCTTCTTCATTTCGATCATCGTCACGCTGATCGTGCTCTGCCTCGTCATTCCGGCGGCCTATGCCTTCGCCAAGTTCGAATTCAAGGGCATGGGCATCCTGCTCGGCGCCTTCCTGACGGTGAACATGTTCTCCGGCGCCGTGCTGCTCATCCCACTCTTCCGGCTGATGCGCAGCATGGGCGTGCTCAACACCTATCTCGCCATGATCGTGCCTGGCGTCGCCTTCCTGATCCCCTCGGCGATCTGGCTGCTACGCACCTATATGATCCGCATTCCCCAGGAGCTCAACGAAGCTGCCTTCATGGATGGCGCCAGCCACTTCTACACGCTGCGCCGCGTCATCCTGCCCATCGCGATGCCGGGGATCATCGTCGTCGCCATCACCACCTTCATCGGCGCCTACGCCCAGCAATTCATCTTCGCGCTGACGTTCAACTCGAAGAGCGAATACATGCCCTTGCCGGTGGGGCTCTTTGCTTACTTCGGCAAGCAGGAGGTCATCTGGAACGAACTGATGGCGGCTTCTTTCGTCGGCATCGCGCCGGCGATGGTCGTCATCTTCTTCCTTCAGCGTTACCTCGTCGGCGGTCTGACCGCCGGTGCGGTGAAACAATAAGAGCAATAATCAGTGAACAGCTAACAACCACATTGGGAGTCACAACGTGAGCATAGCAATCAAGACAGGCCTTATGGCGCTCGCCCTGCTCGGTTCGACGGCATTGACCGCGGTCACTGCCCATGCGGCCGACAAGGAAATCAGCTGGATCTATTGCGGCGACACGATCGATCCGGTCCACACCAAATACATCAAGCAGTGGGAAGAAAAGAACGCGGGCTGGAAGGTCACGCCTGAAGTCGTCGGCTGGGCGCAGTGCCAGGACAAGGCAACGACGCTCGCCGCCGCCGGCACGCCTGTTGCCATGGCCTATGTCGGCTCGCGTACGCTGAAGGAATTCGCCCAGAACGACCTCATCGTTCCGGTGCCGATGACCGACGACGAAAAGAAGGCTTATTATCCGCACATCGTCGACACGGTGACCTTCGAAGGCAACCAGTGGGGCGTTCCGATCGCCTTCTCCACCAAGGCGCTCTACTGGAACAAGGATCTCTTCAAGCAGGCCGGCCTCGATCCCGAGAAGCCGCCGAAGACTTGGGCCGAAGAAATCGAGATGGCCAAGACCATCAAGGAAAAGACCGGCATTCCGGGCTTCGGTCTCTCCGCCAAGACCTTCGACAACACCATGCACCAGTTCATGCATTGGGTTTACACCAACAACGGCACGGTGACGGATGCCGAAGGCAAGATCACGCTCGACAGCCCGCAGATTCTCGCCGCGCTGAAGGCCTACAAGGATATCGTCCCCTACTCCGAGGAAGGCCCGACGGCCTATGAGCAGAACGAAGTCCGCGCCATCTTCCTCGACGGCAAGGTTGCGATGATCCAGGCAGGATCCGGCGCTGCCTCCCGCCTGAAGGAAACCAAGATCAACTGGGGCATCACGACGCTGCCGCTCGGTCCCGACGCCAAGGGCCCCGGGACGCTGCTGATCACCGACAGCCTGGCGATCTTCAAGGGCTCCGGCGTCGAAGACAAGGCGACGGAATTCGCCAAGTTCATCACCTCGCCGGATGTGCAATCGGAGTACGAGCTGCAGGGCGGCGCCGGCCTCACCCCGCTGCGGCCCTCGAAGAAGGTTGACGAGTTCGTCGCCAAGGATCCCTATTGGAAGCCCTTGATCGAAGGCATCGACTATGGTGGTCCGGAACCGCTCTTCACCGACTACAAGGGCTTCCAGAACTCGATGATCGAGATGATCCAGTCGGTCGTCACAGGCAAGGCCGAACCGGAGGCCGCGCTGAAGAAGGCGGCTGGCGAAATCGAAGCCTTCAAGTAAGCTTGCTTCGCGCCTTGGGATCGTGGAGGCAACAATCCGCGATCCCTCCCCTGCAGCGTCACGCGTCTTATCGGATGCGTAACGCTGCAGCACCTTGCCTGTGCAGTAATGATGATCGAACGTGCGACAAAGACCGCCGGCGGAGACAGATTTTTGGGACAGCTTCTTCTCAACAAAGTTCAGAAGTTCTACGGCGATTATGAAGTGCTGAAGGGCGTGCAGCTCGAGGTGAGGAATGGCGAGTTCGTCGTCTTCGTCGGCCCCTCCGGCTGCGGCAAGTCCACGCTGCTGCGGATGATCGCCGGTCTCGACGCGACGACGGCAGGCGACATCATCATCGACGGCGTCAGGGTCAACGACCTGCCGCCCGTCAAGCGCGGCATCGCCATGGTGTTCCAGTCCTACGCGCTCTATCCGCATATGACTGTCTTCGAGAACATCGCCTTCCCGCTGCGCGTCGAGAAGATGGATGAGGCAAAACTCAAGGCCAAGGTCGAAAACGCCGCCCGCATCCTGCACCTCGACCAGCGGCTGCAGCAAAAGCCCGGCATGCTGTCCGGCGGCCAGCGCCAGCGCGTGGCGATCGGCCGCGCCATCGTGCGCGAACCGAAGATCTTCCTGTTCGACGAGCCGCTGTCCAACCTCGACGCGGCGCTGCGCGCCGACATGCGCATCGAACTTGCCAAGCTGCACCGGGCGTTGAAGGCGACGATGATCTATGTGACGCACGACCAGGTCGAGGCCATGACGATGGCCGACCGCATCGTCGTGCTCGACGCCGGCAACATCTCCCAGACCGGCGCGCCGCTGGAGCTCTATCACAAGCCCGCCAACCAGTTCGTCGCCGGCTTCATCGGCAATCCGAAGATGAATTTCCTGCCGGTGTCCTGCAAGGGTGTCAGCGCCAACGGCGTCGAAGTGGATTACAAGGGGCAGACGGCCGTTCTGCCGGTGACGCCGCGCGACGGCATGGTCGGCAAGACCCTGACGCTCGGGATCCGGCCGGAGCACATCCAGCTCAACGGCGGTGACATCGTCTTTACCGTGACGCCGACGGTCATCGAACGCCTCGGCGCCAATACTGTCGCTTACGCCTCGCTCAACGGCGAGGCGGAAAATTTCTGCGCCATGCTGCCCGGCAGCGTCGGCATTCGTCCCGACGCACCTGTTTCGACCGGCATCAACGCCGCCGATTGCCATCTCTTCGACGAGGCGGGGATTGCGTTTGAGCGGCGGGTGGAATTGACGGAAATCGATATGAACGTGATTAATCCGACGGCGGCTTGAGCTGATCCAATACCTCGACAGTGAAGCATGCACGTTCCAGCGCCAATCCCGACGACCGACGGCCAGCTGTTCGCGAGCGGTCTGGGGTGATGAAATACATGGAGGGCGGACCGCCCGAGACAGGGTCCGACTGGCGTCGCATGGCCTACACGCTCCGCGAGCTGCATCGGTTGACACAGGGCAGCGGCCGCCTAGGGAGAAATCACAACAAGAGCCGTCGAGATTACCTCGCCTTCCCGGCGGTAACTGTGCGGAACGCTTGAGTCAAAATACATAGCGTCGCCCGCATCCAGCGCTGTCTCCTTGCCGTCCACAATGATGACAAGCCGACCGCTGAGCACGTAAATGAACTCGGCGCTGCCATGTTGATGCGGCTCCGAGGGCGGCGAATCGAGTGGGAACTCGGCGTAATACGCCTCCATGCGGCGGTCGGAAGCGGGATAATCGAGGCTTTCGAAGAGGAAGGCTGGGTTCTTTTCGCCCGGCGGGCTTGGAAGTTTGAGACGCTCGTGCTTTCGGACGACCGCGATGAGCGGCTCCTCCTTGTCGGATTTGAAAAAGTGATCGAGGCCGACCCCGAAAACCATCGCGATCCGAAGCAGCGTGGGCAGCGTCGGAAACATCTGCCCGCGCTCGATCTTCGAAAGCATCGCAGGCGAGAGCCCTGTATGCCCCGCCAGCTGCACCAGCCCCAGCTTCTTTCTCAGTCGCAGTGTCTTGATACGCGGGCCGATCGCGTAGCGCTGAAGCTCATTGGACAGCGTGTCGGAGAGCACTCGTAAACTCCTTTTCGTTACGGGAAACTATCATAACGATAATTTTCATTACAATATAATTCTGTTTCCGCTCACGAAATTTTGAGTGGCAATAAAATCTGCGTTCTCCAAATGAAAGATGCGCGGTGCAACGCGCACCTGTCATCGAGAGGAGAATGACATGAAGTTGAGAAGCCTTTTAGTCGCTGCAGCAATCACGCTCGGCAGCAGTTTCAGCGGGGTCGCCGCGGAGAAGGATGTCGTCGAAACTGCCGCGGAGGCGGGTAAATTCAAGACGCTGGCGACCGCGCTCGAAGCGGCAGGCCTGGTCGCCACTCTCAAGGGAACGGGTCCGTTCACGGTCTTTGCTCCGACCGATGAAGCCTTCGCCAAGTTGCCGGCCGGTACCGTCGAAAACCTTCTGAAGCCAGAAAACAAGCAAAAGCTCACCGCGATCCTCACCTACCATGTGGTCGCGGGCAAGATGATGGCTAAGGACGTGGCGGGTATCGATGAGGCGAAGTCGGTCAATGGCAAAATGATCGACGTCAACGTCGAGGGCTCCACCGTCAAGGTCAACGACGCCGCCGTCACCGCCGCCGACATTGCTGCCTCCAATGGTGTCATCCATGTCATCGACAAGGTGATCGTGCCGCCGGAAGGCTGACCCTCGTCCCCTCAACTGGAGAAGAACCATGAAGTTCATCAACATACTAACGCTCATCCTCGTCATCGTAGGCGGCCTGAACTGGGGGCTGGTCGGGCTATTCGGCTTTGACCTCGTGGCCGCCATTTTCGGGGCCGGCTCGGTTATCGCCCGGATCGTTTACGTCCTGGTGGGGCTGTCAGCCGCCTGGCAGGTCATCCCGCTGTTTTCAGCAATGGGTTCCGGCGAGTTCGCTGCTCGCCAAAACCAATAGGGCCTTTGGAGGGACCCGCTTGCCGCGTCGGCGGCTCCCTCCACCTTTTGTCGGATGGACATGCATTCCCTTCTTGTGATGGTCGCCTTTCAGGCCGTGAGCTTTGCTGCGGCGGCCACCGGCGTGATTTTTCGGCCAGGCGACTGGTACAAGCAGCTCGACAAGCCAGGATGGCGCCCGCCCGATTGGCTGTTCGCCCCGGTCTGGACGGTACTCTATGCCTCGATCGGACTGTCGGGCTGGCTCCTGTGGCTGGAGGCAGGCATTGCCGGTGCAGCATTCCCGCTCAGTGTCTATGCAGTCCAGCTTCTGCTCAATGCTGCGTGGTCGCCGATCTTTTTTGCCCTTCACCGACCCGGGCTGGCCGCGGTGGAGATCATGCTCCTTTGGAATGCGATCCTGGCGACGATCATCCTGTTCTATCCCGCGAATTCGGCTGCTGCCCTGCTCCTTGTTCCTTACCTCACGTGGGTGAGTTTCGCGGCGGCACTCAACGTGTCCATCTGGCGGCGTAACCGCCCGAAACCGCTGTCGGAGGGCGCCCGATGAAACCCCAGTGGATCGTCGTGAATGATGGGATGCAGCAAGGCTACCGATACGCTCTCGCTGCACCAAGTGGCCGCAACTTTCATCCCGACTTCCGGCCAGAGCTGACCCCCGCCGAGATGCTTGCGCTCGGCGTGTTCGGCGGCAAATACATGACCGATTGTCGTAACGAATTCCCGGCAAGCTGGTTTGCAGAGGCCCGTCTATCGCCGCTGCGAAAGGATCCGTCACTGAATTGCTTCGGTGTCGACGCCAGCCAACCCCTTAGCGTCTGGCGAGCCAAGGGATGGATATATCCCGACGATCCGCGTGGCTGGTTCCAGTGGTACTGCCGCTATTATCAAGGTCGCCGCATGCCCGGCGAGGACGAGCGACAGATCGCCCGCTGGAAAGCCATTCGCCGCCATGTCGCTCAGCTTCGCCGAGCCTGCGAGCCTGGAGATTGTTGGTGCCGGCCGCGCCAGCGCCAGGCTCTGCTGCATTGGGCATATGACAGCCGCTCGATCTAACGGCCGCTGCTGCGCCGATGTGCGCATCGAGCTTGCCAAGCTGCACAGGGCTTTGAAGGTGATGATGATCTACCTGACGCACGACCAGGTCGAAGCTATGACAATGGCTGACCGCATCGTCGTGCTGGACGCCGGCAATATCTCGCAGACCGGCGCGCCGCTCGAGCTCTATCACAAGCCGGCGAACCAGTTCCTCGCCGGCTTCATCGGCAACCCGAAGATGAATTTCCTCCCCGCGACCTGCATGGCGTCAGCGCCGCCGGCGTCGAAGTGGATTACAAGGGGCAGACGGCCGTTCTGCCGGTGACGCTGCGCGACGGCATGGCCGGCAAGACCCTGACGCTCAGCATCCGCCCGGAGCATATCCAGCTCAACGGCGGCGATATCGTGTTCACCGTGACCCCGAGGGTCATCGAGCGCCTTGGCGCCAATAGGGTCGCTTACGCCTCGCTCAATGGCGAGGGAGAGAATTTCTGCGCCATGCTGCCTGGCAGCGTCGGCATCCGCCCCGACGCACCTGTTTCGACCGGCATCAATGCCGCTGATTGCCATCTTTCGACGAGGCCGGCATCGCCTTCGAGCGGCGTGTAACCGCAGGAATTTTTCGTCATGGCCTTCCTCAATTCGCCCTCAACCGGAAACGCCCCTACCAGACAAGACCGCGAGCCGCGACCTCTTCGACGCGGGTCACCACGCCAGCCCGATGAAACACCATCGTATCGAACAGGTTGGACACCACGCAGGTGTGGTTCGGGATGATGAAGAGCTTTTCGCCGATCTGCGGCCGGGGGCCGGTGCAGTTCGACAGATCGATCACGCCGTGTTCTTCCGAGAGGCTGGTGATGCGTGCCTGGGGATAACCGACGATCAGGCCGTAATCGCTGAAGCCCTGAAGATCCGATGTCAGCGCCTTTGAGCCGGCATCGATGACGGCGCGGTCGGCGTTCGGGCGTGACACGACCGTTGCCAGCACATGCATGGCGCAATCGTCCTCGGTGCAATGGCCCATGCGCACCATCTGGCGGTCGTTGTAGATATAGGTGCCGGCGCGGTGTTCGGTGGCCGATGCGACGAGATGCGCCTCGAACAGGCTTGGCGTTCCGCCATTGCTGACGATCGGGCAGGTTATGCCTTCGGATTGCAGGCGGCTCACTGTTTCGGCGATGAAGGCTTCCACGGCGGCGGCCGATTGCGGCTTCGGATAGGTGACGATGCCGCCGAAGGTGAGGCCGTCGGCTGCGGCTATGCGCTTGGCGAGCGAGGCTGCTTCCTCCGGCGTCTGCACGCCGCAGCGGCCGGCGCCGGTGTCGCACTCTACAAGCACCGTCAGCGGCTTATGTCCGGAAAAATGTGCGGCGAGCCCGTCGACCGTCACTTCGCTGTCGGCGACGACTTTCAGGGCTGGAATGCGCTCGTTCAGCCTGGCCAGGCGCTCGAGCTTCTGCTGGCCGAGGATGTTGAAGGTGATGAGGATGTCGCCGAAGCCGGCTTCGGCAAAGACCTCGGCTTCCGTCACCTTCTGGCAATTGATGCCCTTGGCGCCGGCGGCAACCTGCGCGACGGCGAGCGCCGGAATCTTGTGCGTCTTGATATGCGGGCGGAAGTTCAGGCCGTGCTCGTCCATATAGGATTGAACGCGGGCGATGTTTGCAGCCAGCCGGTCTTCGTCGATAATAGGGCGCGGCGTCGAGAGATCGGCGATCCTCTCCCCTGCCTTGGCGACGACGGCGAAGCTGTTGTCATGCATCTAGGCGGCTCCGCGTTGTAGCCCGTGTGGATCGGCCACGATCGGCCAGATGGTCTTCGGCGCTCGCCGGTACGGCGTCGTCGCAGGATTATTGGGATAAGGCGTTCCGGCGGAGCAGTAAAGGATTTCCGCGGCGATCCTCGAGAAGGACGCGAAGAAGTGGTTGGTGGATTTGATCACCAGGATCTTCTGCTTCGTCGGATCGATGCCCATCACCGAAAACAGGCTCGGATCGAAGCTCTGGGCGCGCGTCGAATTCAGGATGATGTCGATGCCGTTAAGCACGATATGGGCGGCATCGCCGAAGGGCACCAGGCTCTCGCCGAACCGCATCTCGGCATTCCTGACCAGCTTGACGATCTTGACGGTGCCGTCGATCGGGTTGCCGGTGCCGGGCGCCGACTTGGCGCCGAAGCGCAGCGGAATTTCCGCGCCCTCGCCTGCCGCAAAGCAAATCTGGACGGCCATCGGATCCCAGATGGTGCCGACCGCCGCACTCGTGACGCCGCGGGCCATCAGTTCTGCGAGAATAACAGTCGCATCCCCTGCCGTGCCGCCACCCGGATTGTCCCAGACATCGGCGATGACGACGGGCCATGCGGTTGCGGCGATTGCGCGCGCGACGGCTTGCCTCTCGTCGATTTGCGGCACCATGAAGGTGCCGCGCTTGGAAAACAGTTCGAGGCCGAGTTCGCGCGCCAGCGCCGCGCCCTTTTCCGGTCTGTTGTCGGTCACGACAAGCAGCTTCGTTCCCATTTCGGGAACGTCGCCGACCATGAAGCCGTGGACCACTGAAATCGACAGGATCTCGGGGTCGTCCTTTTCGATCTGCATGATCTTGTCGACGAAGGAGCGCATGGGTTCGCGCGAGGTCGGGAAGACATCGATCATCCGGCAGTCGAACACCGACATGACCGGCTTCACCCGGCCTTCCAATGTGTCGACGGTGATGCGCCAGAGGTCCTCGGCGCGGTCGACGAAGTCGGTATGCGGAAATTCCTTGAAATAGACGGCGAAATCGACTGCGGCGACGCGTTTTGCCGTGAGATGGCTGTGTGGGTCGAGTTCGGCTGAGATGAGCACGTCAGGTCCGACGATCTCGCGCATGCGCTGGAGAAGATCGCCTTCGGAATCCTCATATCCCGCCGCCACCATGGCGCCATGCAGGCCCATGACGACGGCATCGACAGGCATTGCCGCCCGGAGTTGGCCAAGGATTTCGTCGCGCAGTTCCTCATAGGTGGCCCGGTTGACGAGGCCGGCGGGGTCGGCCCAGGTGGCGGTTCCCTCGATCAGCTCCCATCCCTTCTCTTTGGCGACGCGCCTGCCGACGGTGATCGGCGCGGTGCAGAGCGTCGGCGTTTCGGGATGCTGGCCGGGCGGGGCATAGAGTGAGGCTTCGAAGGCGCGGCGATCCACGCAGATCGGGGAGAAGGTGTTGGTCTCGGTCGCCAGTGCTGCCGTGAAAATGCGCAAGAAAGTGGCCTTCTTCTTATCGGCTCCGCTTCAACCCATCGGGTTCGGCAGGTAGCCGGTGAAACCTGAGATCTTCCAGCGTCCCTCGTGCAGCCTGCAATAATAGAGTGTCTGCCATTGCAGGACATCGCGGGTGCCGTCCGCCTTGGTAATGCCGCCGTCGAATTTCTTGCGAACCAGCGCCGTGTCGCCTTCGATCTCGATATCTTCGAGCGTCGTCGTGGTGAAGATCGCTGTGCGCGCATCTTCAGCGAAGCTCTGTTTGGCGAAATCCTCCGCCTGCCTCAGCCACTCGTCGCGATAGGCTTTGAGCGTCGGGAAAGCGAGCCGCCATTTGTCGGGGTTTGTCTCCTTGCGGCCATCGATGCCGATGAAGCCATCTTCCACGAAGTCATGCTCCACCATCGACCAATCAGCGGCCAGAAAGGCATCGATATCGCGGGGAACGAGCATCTCCCAGATCGCGTGGCGGGCGCTATCGGATGGGAAAGGATTCTGGAATGGATCGCGCATGGCTGCCCCGGATTGAAATTCTTTTCATAAAACGCGTTTTTCACTGGTCAAATTCTGCTTTCTATGGTCACTTGTCAACTTATCAAGAAAATAATTTGCAAGGACTTTGAATGCCAATCAAGCGCTATGGCACTGTTCAAACCGGCGCCGGCGGCAAGGCGCTGCCTTTCGCGCGCGCCGTCGAAGCTGACGGATGGCTCTATGTTTCCGGGCAGGTTGCGATGGAAGATGGCGAGATCATCGACGGCAACATCATCGCCCAGACCCACAAGACGATCGCCAATGTTCTGGATATCCTCGAGGAAGCCGGTTACGGCGTCGAGGATGTCGTGCGCGTCGGCGTCTGGCTCGATGATCCCCGCGACTTCTGGACCTTCAACAAGATCTACCAGGAATATTTCGGCGAGCATCCGCCGGCGCGCGCCTGTGTGCAATCGTCGATGATGGTCGATTGCAAGGTTGAGATCGATTGCGTGGCCTATAAGAAGAAGGGCGCGTAGCGAACAATCGGAGGGAGGCGGTTTGGATATCTTTTCGACATTGCAGGAAGATAAGAGCCGGCTTTCTCCTTCGGAAAACCGCATCGCGGAGATCATCGTCAACGATTTCGAGTTTGCGGTGAATGCCTCGATCATCGAGCTCGCCGAACGCGCGGAGGTCTCGCCGCCGACTGTCACCCGCTTCTGCCGGCGGCTCGGCTGCGAGAGCTTTTCCGATTTCAAGGTGCAGCTCGCCCGCACCGCCCATATCGGCGTGCGCTATCTGAAGCCGGAATCGAAAAGCACCGATCCGGCCGATGTCGCCCAGGATATCATCACCAAGGCGCAGAACGCGCTCTTCCTCCTGCACCGCTCGCTCGATCTCGCGGCAATCGAAGCGGCCGTTTCGTTCATCGCCAAGGCCGATATGATCTATGCCTTCGGCTCGGGCGGCAATTCGTCGATGATCGCCGACGAGCTGCAGAACCGCCTCTTCCGTCTCGGGCTTCGCATCACCGCCAGTTCCGACCACAGCATGCAGCTGATGATGGCGGCCGCGGCCAAATCGGGCGACGTGCTGATCGGCTCGTCCTTCTCCGGGCGCAATATGGAGCTGGTGCGGGCCTTCGAGCTTGCCCGCGACACCAAGGTGAAGACGATCGCTTTGACCCAGACGGAGAGCCCGGTTGCCAAGGCCGCCGAAATCGTCGTGCCGATCGATCTTCCCGAGGGCAACAATATCTATCGCCCGACTTCGACGCGCATCGCCTACATCGCCATGGTCGATATTCTGGCGAGCTTGGTTGCCTACGCCGTTCAGCCGAAAGCGACGGTGACCCTGCGGCGCATCAAACAGCAGCTCGTCCTTCACCGGGACGGCGACGACCGGCAATTGCTTGGAGACTGAAGCATATGAACGGGAGCGACAATCAATGACTCAATCGATCGCCATCGTGACGGGCGCTGCAGGCGACATCGGCGCGGCGATTGCCGCGCGTCTCGCCGAGGACCATGATGTCGTTCTGCTTGCCGATATCGATGCGGCTGCTGCCGCCGCCGCGGCTTCGAAACTCGGGCCGGCGGAGCGTTTCGTCGCCGTCTGCTGCGATGTGACCAGCGAGGCGAGCATTGCCGAATTGGCAGAACGCGCTGCCGGCAGCGGCGTCGTCCGAACCCTCGTCAACAATGCCGGGGCCGCCCGCGCCACCAGCCTGCACGAGACGACGCCCGAGATCTGGCGGGCCGACAATGCGCTCAATCTCGAAGCGGCATTCTTATGTTTCCGCGCCTTCGAACCGATGCTGAAGACCTCCAAGGGTTCGGTCGTCAACATCGCCTCGGTCAACGGCCTGCATGTCTTCGGCCATCCGGCCTATAGCGCCGCCAAGGCAGGCCTCTTGCATTTCACCCGGCTGGTCGCCGTCGAATATGGCAAGTTCGGCATCCGCTCCAATGCGGTGGCGCCCGGCACGGTGAAGACGCAGGCCTGGGAAGCGCGCGCCGCCGCCAACCCGAACGTGTTCGAGGAGGCGCGCCGCTGGTACCCTCTGCAGCGCGTCGTCGATCCCAAGGACGTCGCCAATGCCGTGGCCTTCCTTGCCAGCCCATTGGCCGCGGCCATTACGGGCGTCTGCCTGCCCGTCGATTGCGGCCTGACGGCCGGCCAGGCCGAGCTGGCGCGAACCTTCTCGCAATCAGAACATTACTGACCGAGATAGATGCGCCGCCTCTTTCCCGACGTCTTCCGCAATCCGGCAATCCGCGCCAGCATGATCGCCATATTCACTTTCGGAATGGCGGGGGCGATGACCGCGCCCTATCGCTCGATCGTCGGCATCCGCGAGTTGGGGCTGAGCGACGGTCTCTATTCCATCCTGGCCTTTGCTTCGGCGGCGGTGAACGTGGTCGTCAGCGTTCTGCTCGGCAATCTCGCCGACCGGCTGGGCGAGTACCGTTCGGCGATGATCGGCGCCTGCATTTTCGGCATCGTCGGCTACGGCGTGGTCTATGCCTTTCCGAGCGCGGCCGTCTTCGTCGGCAGCGCGCTGCTGCCACTTCCGATCTACGGCGCGCTGAATTCACTGCTTTTCGCCAATGCGCGGGCGGCGATGCAGGGCATGAACCGGGAGGACATGGTGACGGCGAACTCGGGCGTGCGCGCCATGATCTCGCTATCCTGGGTGCTGATCCCCGGCATGACTGGCCTTCTGCTTTCGGGCGCATCGAGCATGCTGCCGGCCTATCTCTTTGCCGCCCTCTCCTGTCTCTTATGCCAGGGCATCATCCTCTTCGCCCTGCCGAAGCGCGCGGCAACGGAGATCGACACCATCGACCATCTTTCCCATCTCGGCGCCCTGCGGCAGGTGATTTCGCCGGGGATTTCGGCGCACATCATCGGGGTGGCGCTGATCACCAGCACGCTGCATCTCAACGATGCGCTGCTGCCGTTGATCGCTACCGGCGCGGCGCATGGTGCACTCAGCGATGTCGGCATTCTGGTCGGGATCGTCGCCTTGCTCGAGATCGTCTTCATCATCGTCTGGTCGCGGATAGCGCGGCAGGCCGGTCAGATGACCGCGCTTGCCGCCGGCACGATCGTCTATGCCGTCTTCCTCGGCCTTCTCGGCTTTGCCTCCGCGCCGTGGCATCTCTACGCGCTCACCTTGCTCGCCGGTATCGGCGCGGCGGCGATCATCAGCATCCCGATCACCTATCTGCAGGATCTCATCGCCGACCGGCCGGGGCTCGGCAGTGCACTAATCTCCGTCAACGTCTTTGCGAGTGCGGGCATCGGGGCGCTGGTCTTTGCCGCCGGCACCTATGTGACCGGATACTCCGGGACCGCCATGCTGAGCGCCGTCACCGGATTGTCGGGGATTACGATCCTCGGCCTGCCGCAGCGACGAAATGCCGTTGCGCCTGTCGACGCCGAGCTTCGATAAATCAGGCGAAGAATCCCGCTTTCATCGCCACCCGTCTTGTGACAAGGGTGATGCTTCACTTGCTTCGAAGGCGACATGAAGGCGATCTCCGGCACGAATCTCGAGCAGGCCAAGTCTCACAACCGGCGCGTGGTGATCGAGGCTGTGCGCACCCACGGTCCGCTGTCGCGGGCGGCGATTGCCCGAATGACGGCGCTGACGCCGCAGACCGTCTCCAATATCGTCGAGGAGCTGGAGAGCTCGCAGCTTCTCGTTGCGGCCGAGGCTCAGAAGCTGGCGCGAGGCCAGCCGATCATTCCCTACAGCATCAATCCGCATGGTGCCTATTCGATCGGCCTGGAGCTTGGCCGTCGACGCGCCAGCGGTGTGCTGACGGACCTCTCGGGCGCCGTCTGCGCCCGCATCGAGCACCAGGTCGAACAGGCCGATCCGCAACAGGCCATGCCGGCGCTGCAAACAATCGTCGAGGATCTTCAAGAGGCTTTCGTCTTCGATCGAAACAGGCTGCTCGGCGTCGGCATCGCCCTGCCCGGCCGCTACGCCGATGGCGGCACCACGTCTCTCAGCCCGCACAGCCTGCCGGGCTGGCAGGATTTCCCGGTCGGGCATGCACTGGAACAACGGGTCGGAGTGCCGGTCCTCGTCGAGAACGACGCGACGGCGGCCGCAATCGGCGAGCGTCTTCACGGTGTCGCCCGCGGCCTCGGCAGTTTCGTCTATCTGTTTCTGGCCGGCGGCGGCGGCATCGGCGCCGGAATGTTTCTCGACGGCCACCTCTACAAGGGCAGCCGCAACAATGCCGGCGAGATCGGTCATATCATCGTCGAGCCGCATGGCAGGCTCTGCAGCTGCGGCAAGCGCGGCTGCCTGGATCGCTATCTCTCGCCCTCGGTCGCCTACGAATTCATGGGCATCGCCAATGCCGGGGAGCTTTCCCCCGACGATCTCGATGCGCTGATCGCCGAGGGACGTGAAGGCCTGGATGCGTGGCTCGATCAGGCCGTCGAGCCGCTGCGCCAGACCGTCGATTTTCTGGAGCTCGCCTTCGATCCGCAGACCATCGTGCTTGGCGGCAGCATCCCGACGTCACTGATGCGCCGGCTGGCCGAACGGCTGGAGCCGCTGCATGATCCGCTCGATCCCGGCCGGAAGCGGACGCTGCTCCGCATCATGATCGGCATGACCGGCAAGGATACGGCGATCCTCGGCGCAGCCGCCCTGCCGATCTTTTCCGAAACCAATCCGCGCTTCGACGTCCTGCAAAAGCCGGTCGGCTGACGCCCTTACCCGCCTGCCGGCAGCCTCGCATCTGCTTGGAGCGCGCGACGGGCCAGAGGTCGTGCAAAGATGACCACGTTGCCGAGAAGCGTCAGCGCCAGGCCGATCAGGCCGAGGCTGGTCCAGTGGTAGCCCTCGAAGATCGTCGACAATGACAGGGCGACGATCGGGAACAGGACGGTGGCATAGGCGGCGCGTGAGGAGCCGATGCGGGAGACCAGCATGAGATAGGCGGTGAAACCGATCACCGATCCGATTGCCGCGAGATAGAGCAAGGCGGCGAGATAGGTGATGTCAGGCGGCGTCACGATCGGCGTTTGCGTTAGGGCAATCAGCAACAGGAGAACGACCGCGCCATAGGTCATGCCCCAGCCATTGGCGGTCAGCGGTGAAATTCCCGCCGCGCTGTTTCGACGCGAGGCCATATTGCCGAGCGAGAAGAACAGCGTGCCGAGCGCCGCGAGCCCGATCCCTTTCAACGTGCCCACATTGAAATCGACGACAACCTCCTCTGCGAACAGCAGCAGCAGGCCGGTGGCGCCGAGCGCTGCCGCGAGCAGCGTGCGGCCTGTAATGCGGTCGCCGAAGAACAGGCGCGCATTGACGGCATTGTAGATCGTTGCGAGCGAGAAGATGACGGAGATCAGCCCGGACGGGATGAAGCCGGCGGCGTTGTAGAAACAGATGAAATTGAGGCTGAACAGGCAGAGCGCTTGCGCCAGGATGAAAGGTTGGTCACGCAAGGCCGGCAACTTCAGCCGCCGCATGAAAGCCAGGATGGCAACGAGGATCACGGCTGCGAGCGCAAATCTGTAAAAGACCGAGACCAGGACCGGCACGGGACCGACCTGGATCGCAATGGCGATCCAGGTCGTGCCCCATATGAGGACGGTCGCGATGAAGAGAGCGGCATTTGCCATGGAGTGATCCTCGTTTTCTCCATGAATAGGCGAACCGTGAGCCGGTCTCTTGCAGATTCTTGCTGTGAAATTCTTAGCCCCGGAGTTCCCGCTCGCCACGTCGGCCGTCCACCGCTATTGTTCGCAAGACGTCACGGGTGTGGGAAGAAATTGGTGAAAGACAGCCGCCTCTCTGTTTTCAGGTTTTTGTCCGCATCGCCCTCGGCGCGGATGTCGCAGTCGATCGATCTGGGGCTCGGGCGATCTGCGGCCCTCTGGAGCAATGGCAGCGACAGGATGAGCTATGAGCGGCCGGACGGACATACGTTCAGCCTTTATCTCAACGGAGGCGCCGGAACGCGCCGTCTGGACGGCAGCCCCGCCGCGCGAGGACGGCCCGGGGCCTTGTGTGTCATGCCACAGGGGCACTCGTCCGAATGGGAAATCACCGATCCCTTCGACTTCGTCCATCTCTATGTTCCCGACGATCAGATGCGCCGGATGTTTGCCGAGACGTTTGACCGCGATGCGCGGTTTATGGCTGTTGCCGAAGCGACCTTCGCCGATGCACCCGTCTTGGCGCATACGCTTCGGCAGTTGACGGAAGCGATGTTGGCGGGGGATCATCTGCTGGCTGAAGAAGCGATGACGCAGACGATCAGTGATTTTTTGGTTGATCCGCGTTATGGAGGGATGCGCCCTTGCGCGATCAGCGGCGGGCTCGCGCCCCATGTGCGCCGCCGCAGCCTGGACTATATCGAGGCCCATCTCGGCGAGACCATCCGCTTGCAGGATCTGGCGACGATCGGCCAGCTCAGCGCCTTTCATTTCCAGCGGATGTTCCGGGCAAGCTATGGTGTGTCCCCGCATGGCTGGGTGGCTCACCGGCGTGTCGAGCGCGCCAAATCGATGCTGCGCGGCCCGGACCCGATCGCACAGATCGCTTCGGCCTGCGGCTTCAGCAGCCAGAGCCACATGACGCGGGCTTTCAAGTCGGCCACAGGCGTCACACCCTCTGCCTACCGGCAGCGGCAGTGACGCGGCTTCTCCGAGCGCTACGACTCCTGCAATCCATAGAGCAGCGGCATCAGCCCCGCGAGCGCCTTGAAACGTTCCCATGACTTGGACGAGGGTTTCGTCCAGCCGGTTTCGGCAAGTGCCGAAAGGCGCGGGAAGACGAGACGGTCGAAGACGGCGCGATCCGTCATCGGCTCGGACCAGATGCAGGCCTGGATGCCGAGCAGTTGCTGTTTCTGGCTCGCTGTCCAGCCGCCGACGGGATCGAAATTGTAGAGCTTTTCCGCGTTGGAATTTCCTGCCCAGCTGGCGCCGGGCTCATCCCAGTCCGTCCTCAGCGCCATGTCGAGATAATAGACCTGGCCCGGGCAGACGACCATCTGATAGCCGCGTTCGGCGAGTTCGGCCGAAACCTCAACATTGCGCCAGCTGCAGAGATAGCTCTTCGACTTGTCGATGACGTCGCCGTGCGCGGCTTCCTCCCAGCCGCCGGTGATGCAGCCCTTGCTCGCGAGGAAGCGCTGGACACGCTCAAGGAATTCCGCCTGCAGGATGGCGGCGCCCGAGCCGTGAATGTCGTCGGCGCCATGGGTGTTGGTGACGACGTTCAACCGTTTGGCATGCGCATCGGCAACCTCGTCGCCGGCGATGGCGCTGAGGCGCGCCAGCGCTTCCGGCGAGCCGGACCATGCGCCGAGGGGAACCTCGTCGGCGCCGAGATGGATCGTCTTGAACGGAAAGAGCTCGATGAGTTCGGAGAGAATGGTCTCGACGATCTGGTAGGTTTGTTCGCGCGCCGGATTGATGCAGTTGTCGGGAAAACCCTGAACCGAGTAATAGCTGCCTTTTTCGGCCGGATCGCGCAGCTCCGGTATCGCCTGTTGCATGGCGTAACAATGTCCGGGCATATCGATCTCCGGCACGATTTCGATGCCGAAGTTCTTTGCGAGGGCGACGATCTCGCGGATGACAGGCTTGGTGTAGTAGCCGCCCGTCCGCGCCGGGCTTGAACCCAGAAGCGGCGGCACGGCGAGACCGTGGCCGCGCCATGCGCCGATCTCTGTCAGGGCCGGGTAGGCATCGATCTCCACGCGCCAGGCCTCGTCGTCGGATAGGTGCCAGTGGAAGCGGTTGAGCTTGTTCCAGGCCAGCACCGCCAACAGCTTCTTGACCTCGGCCGCGCCATAGAACTGGCGTGCGACATCGAGATGCAGACCGCGCCAGCCCATCGACGGCTCGTCGACGATCTCGCCGGATGCGGGAAACTGGAAAACTTGGGGGTGCAGCCTGGCGCCGCGCCAGATCTGGCCGAGCGTGACGAGGCCGTAGAGGAAGCCGGTGCGGCTGCTTGCCTCGATCGTGATCGCCTCTTCTTCGAAGCTCAGCCGATAGGCCTCCGACCCGAAGCCGGCAGCCTCCTTCAGGCCGACACGAACCGCGCCTTCGGCCTGGGTTCGCACGATGCCTTCGACCGCGAAGAGATGCTCCGCCAGCGCCGCGAAGCCTTTTGCCGCCGCCTCCCCTTCAGGGCTCTGCGCCTGCGGCGCAAAACCCGCCGGCAGCGGGCGGCGCGATGCGACGGCGACGCGGTTCGGCCAGGGAATGATCGACACCGGAACGGGCGCGTTGACGGGAACGGGATAGATCTCGGCACCGCGCTTCAGCGGCGCATTGCTGACGGAAGAGCGTGTCGGCCCGACGCCGAGCACGATGGTGCTGCCATCGGACAATGCGAGATAGGCACTCGTCGCGCCGTCCGTCCAGTGGCGGAACTGCCAGCTGAGCGCATAGACGGAGATCGTCCAGGTTTCGCCTGCGCCGAGAACGAAGTTGGCCGGCGGCTGGAATTCGGTGAAATTAGAAAGCCGTTGCGACACCGTTGCGCCTTCCACGCGTCCGGCGGGGTCGACGCGGCCCGGACCGCTGACGCAGAGGGAAAAACTCGAAAGCGGCTCGCTGCCTAGGTTCTTGAGGCGCAGGACATAGGAGAATTCCTTGCCCTCGGCAGGCGGATTCCAAATGGTTTCAAGCCGCAGGGCGTTCGGTCGCGGTGTCGACATTGGTCACTCTTCCTTTGAGGAAAACGGGGCTTTTGGACGTTCCGGCACGGCCACCGGGATCGGAGCGGCGATTGAAGTCAATCAAATTGATTTAATAGTGATAGCCAGTTTCCCGCCGGGCCGTCAATCGGCCACCCGGAATTTCTGCCGCCCGGCACTTAAGCAAATCCACCCGATGACATCGCCGGGGTGTCGCAATGTGGGAAATAATATCGGCTTGCCCATTTGCGTTAATATTAAGGTACCGTGAGCGACCAACGCCCGGCTGGTGGCGATCTCCTCGGTCTGCGCGCGCTGGATCAATTCTTCGCCGCAGCGTGGCGGTTGACATGCCGATCGTTTCGATCGCAAACATGAAAGCCCTAGATTTCTCACCGATCGGACGATGCCGCGCTGGCGGGATACTCGCATGTCGGAACGACTTGAAGCTGCTCGTCCTGATGGAAGGCCCGCCATGGTCTGGTTCGGCTTCCTGGCCATGTGCGTCGGCATGTTCATGGCAATCCTCGACGTTCAGGTGGTGGCGACATCGCTGCCGACCATCCAGTCGGCGTTGGGCATCGATCCGGATCAGATGAGCTGGATACAGACGGCCTATCTGATCGCCGAAGTGGTCGCCATCCCGCTGACCGGTCTGCTGACGCGGCTTTTGACGATGCGTTGGCTGTTCGTCGTCGCCATCAGCCTGTTCGTGACGGCGTCGGCCGGTTGTGCGGCGAGCGGCAGCTTCGGCGCGCTGGTCGCCTGGCGGGTGCTTCAGGGCTTTTCCGGCGGAACGCTGATCCCTTCGGTGTTTTCAGCCGTGTTCATTCTGTTTCCGAACGAGCGGCAAGCGCTTGCGACGACGATTGCCGGCGTGCTTGCGGTGCTTGCGCCCACCGTCGGCCCGATCGTCGGCGGATGGCTGACCGAAACCTATTCCTGGCACTGGCTGTTCCTGATCAACATCCTTCCGGGGCTTGCCTCGGCAATCCTTGCGGCCCGCTTTCTTCCCAGGCAGGAGGCCGATCGGTCCGAACTCAGGCATCTCGACGGGCTGTCGCTCCTCTTGATGGCGGCAGCGCTGACGGCGCTGGAACTCAGCCTCAAAGAGGCGCCGACCAGCGGCTGGACCTCGGCCTACGTCCTCAGCCTGCTGGCCGTCTGCCTTCTCTCGGGCGGCGCGTTCATAACGCGAACGCTGCGCCGACGCCGGCCGATCGTCGATCTTGGCAATTTCGGCGATCGGAATTTTCTCGTCGGCTCGGTTCTGAGCTTCATCCTCGGCATCGGCCTTTTCGGCTCGGTCTATCTCATGCCGGTCTTTCTCGCTTTCATCAGGGGACACGACGCCCTTGAGATCGGCGTGACCATGCTGGTCACGGGCATCGCACAGCTGGTCACTGCGCCGGTCGCTGTCGCGCTGGAGAAACGCATGGATGCGCGGCTGCTGTCGGCCGCAGGTTTCGCGCTGTTTGCGATCGGCGTCGGCATGAGCGCGTTTCAGGATCCGCGCTCGGATTACGACGCGATGTTCTGGCCCCAGGTGGTGCGCGGCGTCGCCATCATGTTCTGCCTGCTGCCGCCGACCCGGCTGGCGCTCGGCACGCTTCCGGCTGATCGCGTTCCCGATGCGAGCGGGCTTTTCAATTTGATGCGCAATCTCGGCGGCGCCATCGGCATCGCGCTGATCGACACCATCATCTACACACGCTCGGAGCCGCTGGGACAAGACCTCTGGGCACATCTTGAGGCCGGCGACATCGAGGCGGCCACGTTTGTCGGCGCGCCTGCCGAGATCATATCGGGACATAGCGGCAGCTTCGATGCGGATACCATGGCGACGCTCGATCCGCTGGTCCAGACCGCGGCCAGCGTTCAGGCGATCAACGAAGCCTGGATGGTCGTCGCCGTCCTGACCGGCTGCGCCCTGCTCTCGGTCCCTTTCGCCAGGCGGCCGGCGCCGGCATGAGACCCGGGCAACGATCCGACTCGACTATCTTCTGCGGCAAATATCAATCGGACACAGAAACGTCGATCCATCGACCGGTTCCTTGGTCACCGTAGATATCAACGTCAATCCATACATTGCCACGCAGGATCATATTGGCGGCCCCTCGCGTCATCGTTCCGTTCCGAAGCATCTGCTCCAGAGCTTGGCGATTTGCCGGATCGGCAAAGAATGAGTCCGATTGATCGTCATGATCGCGCACATGGTACTGATGGAAATTCGCCCTGTCTTGTCGGATGATCTGCCACGGCTGGGTAAGTCTAGCCCCATTTGAATTGTAAAGATCAGCGTCGCCGATATACGCGCGATAGCTTTCGATCAGGCGATTGCTGTGGGTGGCCTGAACTCTCGCTTGAGCGTGCGCTGTTCCCGCCACGATGACTGTGCTGAATAGAATCGATAATAATTTCCGCATGTTGCCCTCTTTCAAAAAGAGCGGTCTTACTGAGCGTTAAGCCAATTCGCCAGCCAAAAAGTGTCTTTTTGGCATAGCGAGGCTCCAGCGTGTGAGGGAACCGCCGGCGGCCGCCAAAGTTTAGCCTTTTGAAGCCATTGGCGGAGATGAGTTCAATGGCAGACGCACCGAACTCGCTCACCAGCACCGATGGCTCGCAGATTATCCTGTTGAGGCCATCATCGCCTACCGTGGGAATTCAGCATGAACACCGAGACGATTATTTTCGATGAGAGCGACTGGGTTCCGAACAACCCACGCCTTCCTGTATTGCTTTACCGGGATGTCTTTGCCGACGGTGGACCTCGCGATTTCAAAGATCGCTTCGCGGCAAACGGTTGGACCGGCATCTGGACGAACGGTGTCTTCGATTATCAGCACTACCATTCCGGTGCTCATGAAGTGCTGGGCATTGCACGTGGCAGCGCCACGCTGCTGATCGGCGGTCCCGGCGGTCGAGCGCTCGAAGTCACGGCGGGAGACTGTCTGGTGCTTCCAGCCGGAACCGGGCACCAAAACCTCGGCTGCACGTCGGAGTTCGAGGTCATCGGGGCTTATCCCAAGGGGCAGCATGCCGACATTCAGACTTCGGCTGCTTCAAGTGAAATGCTGGCGAAAATCTCGTCAGTGCCCCTGCCCGATACCGATCCCGTTCAGGGACCATCGGGATTTCTCATCGAGAAGTGGCGATAGCCATTTGCGCACCCTGATATCTTTCGCTTTCTGTTCCGCTTTGAGCCGGTTTTTGCAGCGTCCTCATGTGCGTTCATCAGCTGCGGCACCTTGTCGACCTTCCCATCATCGGTAAGATTTCTCTCAATCTTTTTGCGCCATCCTTTGATTCCCCTCTGACATCAATCGACGAGATCTTTATGGCCCCGAACCTCAAGCGCAGTTTGCAAATGCCACGACGCGAAGAGCTGGGTCTCGTTGCGATCAGCAACGGTTCCGGCCTGTCGATATCGGCTTTGCCGAACGGCACGTTGTTTGCCATCGAATATGCCGACGACAAAGGGGCGGTGCAGATCAATCAGATCCAGGGCTCGCCGCTCTACGGCGGCATCGGCCGCCTTTATCTGCGCATCGGAGGCGCCAAGCCTGATGTCGTCGAGATCGTCGGCCCTCGCGCCGATGGCCGCTTCGGGCACGATGCGACTGGCTTTTCCTGGAGCGGCAAGGCCGGCGATATCAGCTACACCGTCCGCCTCGAGCTGCATCCCTCCGAGACGGCCTGGTTCTGGCGCGTCACGTTCAAGCATCCGAAGAAGGGAGCGCTGCCGGTGGATCTGGTGCTCGTCCAGGACGTCGGTCTCGGCGATCGCGGTTTTCTGATGAACAGCGAAGCCTATGCTTCGCAATATGTCGATCACCATATCGCCGATCACGAGACATATGGCCCCGTCGTCATGAACCGGCAAAATCTCAAGCAGTCGGGCGCCCGCAATCCCTGGCTCATCCAGGGGTGCTTCGATGGCGCGGCCGCCTATGCCACGGATGCGATCCAGCTGGTGCAGGCGAAGCATCGGCAGGGCGACCTTCTGGTTGGTTCCTTCGGCACCAACCTTCCGAGCGAACGGCGGCAGCAGGAGACGGCCTGTCCGGCCATTCAGTCGAAATCCTTCTCCGTACCGGCAAGCGGTGCGACTGCGAGTTTCTTTGCTCTGTTCGCCGCCGATCACCCCGAGGCCTCGAGCGATGCCGACCTCTCGCGGCTCGACGGGTTCGCGGCGCCGGAGAGTGCAGCCGCCGATCCGGAGGCGGCCGCGGCCGTTCGCAGCCTGCTCCAGGATGCGCCCCTGCTGGAGGCCGAGGCGCTGGACCTGAAGGCGATCCGAAGGCTCTATCCGGAGCGGACCTTGGAGGAGCGCGCGCACGGAAGGCTTCTTTCATTTTTCGTGCCGGACGGCGTTCTCAACCGTCACGTCGTCCTGCGCGACAAGGAATTCATCGTCGCGCGGCGCCATGGCGCCATCGTGCGAAGCGGTCAAAACATGCTGCTCGACGATTCAACCCTTGCCGCCACCTGCTGGATGCAAGGGATTTTCGCCGCGCAACTGACGATCGGCAATACATCCTTCCACAAGCTTTTTTCCGTCTCCCGTGATCCCTACAACCTGATGCACGCCAGCGGATTGCGCATCATGGCCGATCTCGACGCAGGCTGGCAGCTCCTGGCGGTACCGTCGGCCTTCGAGATGGGACTGAGCGACTGCCGCTGGATCTATCAGTGCCGGGATCGCAGGATCATCGTCACGGCGATCGCTTCCGGCGAGGATGCGGCGATGCAGTGGAGCGTGTCGGTGGAGGGCAAGCCGTGCCGCTTCCTGGTGTTCGGTCATGTCGTGCTCGGGGAGCGCGAATATGACGCCGGCGGGCAGATCGAATTCGATCCCGGCCGCAAACGCATCTCTTTCCGGCCGGACCCGGCCTGGCTCTGGGGCGAGCGTTATCCCGATGCCGTTTACTGGCTGGTGAGTTCGACGCCCGACGCCATCGAGGAGATCGGCGGCGACGAGCTGCTCTATGCCGATGGCGCTGCGCGCAACGGCGCCTTCATCGCGCTCAAGTCCCGGCCGACGCGGGCGCTCTCCTTTGCCGTTGTCGGTTCGATGGCCGATGCCGAAGAAGCCGAACGGCTGGCGCGCCGTTATGAGGCCGGCGTCACCGATGAGGCCATGCTTGCGCCGGCATCGGCATTCTGGCGCAACGTCGTGCGCGGCATGAGGATCGACAATCCTTCGCCCGATCTCGCTGCCCAGACGACCCTTCTGCCCTGGCTTGCGCATGACGCCATCGTGCATCTCAGCGTACCACACGGCCTGGAACAATATACGGGTGCGGCCTGGGGGACGCGCGATGCCTGCCAGGGGCCGATCGAATTCCTGCTCGCTTACGAGCACGACCGCGAAGCCAGGGAGGTGGTGAAGACCGTCTTCAGCGAACAATATCTGGAAGGAGGCGACTGGCCGCAATGGTTCATGCTGGAGCCCTATGCCAACATCCGGGCGGGCGACAGTCACGGCGACGTCATCGTCTGGCCGTTGAAAGCGCTCTGCGACTATATCGAAGCGACCGGCGATCTCGCCATTCTCGACGAGAAGGTTTCCTGGCGCGATGAAAAGACCATGCAGAACGCGCCCGAGGCCGACGCCATCGCCTCTCACGTCGAGAAGCTGCTCGATACCGTCCGCACACAGTTCATCCCGGGAACGCATCTGATCCGCTATGGCGAGGGAGACTGGAACGATTCCCTGCAGCCGGCCGATCCGCATCTGCGCGACTGGATGGTCAGCAGTTGGACCGTTGCTCTGCTCTATGAGCAGTTCGTCCGTTATTCCGCCATCCTGCGCCGGCGCGGCCAGAGCGGCAAGGCAAAGGCTCTGCGGCAGATTGCAACCGCGATGCGCCGGGATTTCAACCGTCATCTCGTGCGCGACGGCGTCGTTGCCGGCTACGGCATCTTCGATCCCGCCCATGACGGCGTCGAATTGCTGCTGCATCCGAGCGACAAACGCACAGGCCTTTCCTTTTCGCTGATCTCGATGACGCAGGCCATGCTCGGCAAGCTGTTCACGCCGGCGCAGAGGCGGCATCATATGCGGCTGATCGAGGAGCATCTGCTCTTCCCCGATGGCGTGCGGCTGATGGAAAAGCCGGCGAGCTACGCCGGCGGGCCCGAAACGCTGTTTCGCCGGGCCGAATCCTCGTCCTTCTTCGGCCGCGAGATCGGACTGATGTATGTGCACGCGCATCTGCGCTATTGCGAAACGCTCGCGCTGGAGGCTTCGGCAGAGGAGCTGTGGAAGGCGGTCGCCATCGTCAATCCGATCGCCGTCACGACGGTCTTGCCGCACGCTTCACTGCGCCAGCGCAATACCTATTTCAGCAGCAGCGACGCGGCTTTCCACGACCGCTATCAGGCGGCGGATGACTGGGCGCGCGTCAAGGCGGGGAAGATCGCCGTCGACGGCGGGTGGCGCATCTATTCAAGCGGACCCGGCCTCTACACCAGGAGCTTCGTCGAAAATATCCTGGGTTTCAAACGACGCTTCGGCCGGCGCCGCCGCAAACCGCTTCTGCCGCCGTCGCACGCCGCCGTCGCTCTGCAAACGGATCATAGCGCCTGGCGGCGGTTGAGGAAGCCGAAGATGAAAATGGCGTTGAGAGAACCCTAAACAACGGCAAGAGAGAACGGCTGGAGAGCATCCTATGCGGCCCGTGTTCCTCGGCAGGACGAGGGTTTCCGCGCCTTAGCTTGCGCAGCCCGCCCCCGGGGCCGCTATCAGCAGATCCGAGCGACAGGGTTCTTATGACAGGCAACTCCTCACAAAGCAAAATCCTGAAACACAGGGCACGGTCCGATGCCGAAAAGGCGCGTATTTGTGCCGCTAACAATGCAGATCTGTATCAGGCGGTTTTCCGTGCCCATGGACTGCCTGATCAACGAACCAACGCATTTTGGTCAAGCGACGCGATTGCACCGCCATACTATTCCAACATGACAACACTTGACCCGGATGCAACGGAGGAACAGCTGGTTGAAATCGGTTGGCTGACAGATCGGCTGGGACGGCGCCCCGGTTTCAAAGACGGGTTTTCCCGGTTCAATCTCGTCGACAAAGGGTTCCAGTTGTTGTTTTCCGCATCGTGGATTTGGGCCGAACCTCACAAAATTTCAGCGCGTGCGCCCCAGGAGTGGGTACGCATTCGCGATGCGGCGGCCCTGCAACGCTGGGAACATTCGTGGAAAGAGTCGGGTAGCCCCACAGATGCCGACGTCTTCACACTGGGTCTGCTTTCCGATCCGGACATACACATTATGGCCGATGGGCCGACGACGGCTTTGACGCGGGCTGCATCGTAAATCGATCACCCGAGGCTGTCGGGATCTCCAACATCTTTAGCTTGGCTGGCACGCCGCAGGTCTTCCGGGATGCCGTCTCCTTGGCCACTGTCGCCTTTTCACCCGATCTGCCGCTTGTCGGATACGAGCGTGGTGCAGCACTGGACGAAATGACAAAACTGGGTTTCAAGCCGGTCGGCCAATTGCGCATTTGGCTATCTGATGAAGGCGGCATGTAACGCTTTTCTTCATTTGCGTTGTTCAGCGGGAAATCACGCAACGCCCTCAAGATGCGAACGTTCAGGACAGGCCGGTCGCGTCGCGCAGTTCCTCGAACCGGGCAGCACTCTTCGACAGATGGCTGCGGATGGCACGGCGCGCGGCCGCTTCGTTGCCGTCGCGGATCGCCGTGAATATGGCGTGGTGTTCCCTACGCATACGAGCGGCATGGCGCTTGCGCTCCGCCGCAGTCATCTTGTCCAAGCGTGCCCATTGCCGCGGCACCATGATGTTGCCGAACGTATCGAAGAGGCGGCCGTAGTAGGAATTCTGCGTCGCCACCAGGATCGACCGGTGGAAGGCGTAATCTTCCTCTGCGCCATATCCACCCTCTTCGAGCGCCCTGTCGAGCGCATCGAGCCGGTCCTGCATACGGTCTATGTCTTCCGGCGTGCGCCGCAGCGCGGCAAGACCGGCCGCCTCATATTCGACCCCCATGCGCAGCTCCAGCACCCGCAGAACCTCATCGATCGACTGCAGGTCATTGGGAATGATAGAGAAGGATCTCGGTGTCGGATCGTCCGAGACGAAAGCCCCGAGCCCCTGGTGCGTGGTGATCAGTCCTTTGGCGCGCAGGGTCGCGAGCGCCTCGCGCACGATCGTGCGGCTGACGCCGGTCGCCGCCATGATCGCCTGTTCGGTCGGCAGGCGCTGGCCCGGCTTGAGGTCACCGGACTCGATCTGCGCCGTCAGCGTATCGGCAAGGTTGCTGCGCAGGTTCGACGGCTGGCGAATGGTGGTGAAGAGCGCGTTGTCCTTGTCCGTCATTCCTTGTCATATCCTGCCTGTCGGGGCGGCTGCGCCGGCCGGTATGCTTTTGCTAGCGCATGCCGGCCGGAAAGGCAAAACGACGCGGGCCGAGACGCTGTGTTTCGCCGGTCGACGAAAGCGATTACCGCGCCAGCCAGCCGCCGTCGACGGGCAGCACCGTCCCGTGCACGTAATCGGATGCAGGCGATGCCAGGAACACGGCGGCACCTCCAAGTTCGGACGGCGTTCCCCAGCGTCCCGCCGGAATACGGGCCACGATGGCGGCGTTGCGATCGGGATCCTCACGCAGCGCCGTCGTGTTGTTGGTGACGAAGTAACCGGGGGCGATGGCGTTGACGTTGACGCCCTTGCCGGCCCATTCGCAAGCGAGCAGCTTCGTCAGTCCGGCAAGCCCGCTTTTCGAGGCGGTATAGGACGGGATGCGAATGCCGCCCTGGAAGGAGAGCAGCGACGCGATGTTGATGATCTTGCCCCTGCCCTTCCCGACCATATGGCGGCCAGCCGCCTGCGACAGGAAGAAGGCCGTCTTCAGATTGACGTCGATCACCGCGTCCCAATCTTCCTCGGTGAAGTCGAGCGCATCGGCACGGCGGATGATGCCGGCGTTGTTGACGAGAATGTCGAGGCCGCCGAAGGTCTGGATCGTCTCGGCGACGATCCCCTTGACCGGTTCGATGGTGCCAAGATCGGCCTTGATGACATGGAAGCGGCTTCCGGCCTGCTTCACCAGCGCCTCGGTTTCCTCCATCGAGGAGCGCCCAACGGCGACGATCGCCGCACCGGCCTCGGCCAACGCCGCAGCGATCGCCTGGCCGATCCCGGTATTGGCGCCGGTGACGACGGCGGTCCGGCCGGAGAGGTCGAAGGGATTTGCCACGGTGCTCACCTCAGATCCGCGATGGCGATATGATCCATGTCGGTAAAGCTCTTGTTGTCGCCGGCCATCGCCCAGATGAAGCTGTAATTCTTGGTGCCGGCGCCCGAATGGATCGACCAGGGCGGCGAGATGACCGCCTGCTCGTTGGCGACCAGCATATGCCGGGTCTGTTGCGGCTCGCCCATGAAGTGGAAGACACGCTGGTCGGATTCGAGATCGAAATAGAGATAGGCTTCCATGCGCCGGTCATGCGTATGGGCCGGCATGGTATTCCAGACGCTGCCCGGCTCGATCATGGTGAAGCCCAGGGTGAGTTGGCACGACTGGCAGACTTCCGGGTGGATGAACTGGTAAATCGAGCGCTTGTTGGCCGTCGCGGCTTCGCCGGGCGTCAGGTGACGAGCCTTTTCGCGGGTGAGCAGCACGGTCGGGTGCGTTTGATGGGCCGGCGTCGAGACCAGATAGAATTTCGCCGGATTGGCGGCATCCAGGCTTTCGAACCGGATGTCCTTGGCGCCCTTGCCGGCATAGAGGCAATCATATTTGGCAAGGTCGTAGCTCGTGCCGTCGACGATGATGCGGCCGGCGCCGCCGATGTTCAAGGTTCCGAGTTCACGCTCGGCGAGGAAGGTTTCCTGTCCGATCGCCGTCGGCGCCGTCAGCGTCAGCGCGACACCGAGCGGCGTGGCGCCGCCGATGACCATCCGGTCGTAATGGGAATATGTCAGCCGGATCTCGCCGCCTGCGAAAACGGTCTCGACCAGAAAGTGACGCCGCAGCGCTTCGGTGTCGTATTCGCGCACGGCCTCAGGATGGGAGGCGTGCCTCACGTCGATCTGCATGTCAATTTTCCTTCAGCTTCGTTGTCGTCACGCATCGTCGCTATTGCGCAAGCCGATCCATCAGGCGTCCTCCGCTGCGGCGGTATCCGTCTGGTTACATAGTTGTACGACAAGTTTGGTGTCAACACGTTTGTCCGGGACTTGGCTGAGCAGACGTGAAGGGATCGTAAGGGGGCGCTTTCGGCGCGGCCGCACATTCCTCGGCCAAAACGAAAAAAGCCTGCCGCGGGAGGAGGTGCGGCAGGCTTTCGATAAAAACCGAACGACAGCTGGGAGGAGGAGTGCTGCCGTTCCCGCAAGCGACCCTGGGAGGAGGATGGGGCGCCTGCATGGTCGAAGGATGCGGGAGGAGGTGCACCGCTTCGATGAAATAATCATACTTATTTTCTGCTCAGATGATAGGCATTTCTTTGCAGGGCAGCTATGCGTTATGCGAAAAGCGGGCGGCTCGCCATCTGACGGGCAAGCCCAAAAAGCAAAGCGCCCGCTCGGGAGGAAGCAGGCGCTGGCCAAATGTCGAAGGTGGTGGTCTGTCTGGCCGTTAGCGGGCGATGGCCGCACGGGCGATGGTGCGGATTTCGCCGCGGCCGATGCCGAGGTCGTCCAGTTCGCGCGTCGACATACGGCCCAGTTCAGCGACCGTCTGACGGTACTTGCGCCAGTTGTTGAAAGAGCGTGCTACGTTCATGATGATCCCCTTTCCGTGGGCTTTCGAAGCCTAGCTGCCAGTCCTTGGCGCTTCGGTTGCTTCGATGAGTTCTATATAATACGGGACCCCCGGTTGTTGCAGCGCCAATGCATCACTGCACCTATGCGATAACTGCATGGGTTCTGATGGGCCGCGGCCGATCTCAGGCTTTGAAGCGATCGAAGGCCGTCAGCCGGACGAGCGGCGGATCGGCCTCCTTCCACCGATAGATTTCCGAACGCAGATAGGAAAGCTCGTCGCCGAGATCGTCCTCGCCGACTTCGATCCACCAGGATTTCAGGCGGCCATCGCTTCCATCAGACCAGCGGTAGCCCCTTGCCTTCAGGTGGTCCTTCATCTCGAACGGGCTGTGTTCGGCAAAGATGCGGACGCGGCAGCGTTGGCTGGCGCGGTACAGCTCGGCGAAGGGGCTTTCACCGTCGCCCTGCTGTCGATCCAGGATCTCCAGGAGTGCGTGGCAGTCGTCCACCGCGCGGTGGCCTTCATGGAAATAGCCGGCCTGGCCGACGAGGTAACCGAGCTTGGTGCCCTCGA
Organism: Rhizobium sp. NLR16a; assembly: GCF_017948245.1. Taxonomy (NCBI): domain Bacteria; kingdom Pseudomonadati; phylum Pseudomonadota; class Alphaproteobacteria; order Hyphomicrobiales; family Rhizobiaceae; genus Rhizobium; species Rhizobium sp. NLR16a. The sequence goes on from NZ_CP072867.1 coordinate 497,671, forward strand.
AGCCGCGGGCGCTCCAGTCGATCTCCGAAACCGAGCACGCCCAGGCCTTGCCGGTGAAGATGGGTGAGAAGGCCTCGCAGAACGGCCGGTCGAACCCGGCATTATGGGCAATGATGAGGTCCGCCGGTTCGATCAGTGCACTCAGCGACGGCATGTCGATCATCTGTCCTTCGACCATGGCATCGGTAATGCCGGTCAGCCTGGTGATGTCGGGCGGGATCGGCCTGGACGGCTGCTGCAGACCGCCATAGATGCCGACCACATCGCCGACCGCGCCGTCATCGTTGAAGGTGAAGGCGACGGCGCCGATTTCGATGATTTCATCGCTGCGGTAGTTGAGGCCCGTCGTCTCGGTATCGAGGATGACGCCGAGCCGCGAAAACTGCGGCTGTCTCGCTGCCGCGACCGGCCGGGCGGCAAGTTTCCTCAGGATGCGATAATTGCCGCTCTCCTCGAGCGCGCGCGCCATGTCTTCATCGCAGCGGGCCGCCGGCGGTGACGGCCGCCGGCGCGCCGGGCCGCGTGCCTCGGCCATTGCGGGCGATGGCTTGGCAAACATGTCGAGTTGCGAATCTCTGTGCACGCTCATCGAACTTGTATGTCACGGAGGCGCGGGCGAATCCATCGCCCGCGGCGCGCTATGCCCAGCCCTTGCCTTTCATGGACAGGAAAGTTTAGCTGAGTGTCAGCGGCGGAAGGAGAAACCATGCCTCGTGACGACTTCAAGGACGCGGACGAAGACGTCGTCATCATCGGCGCCGGTGCTGCCGGTATTGCCGCTGCCCGCCGCCTGCTGGCAATCCGTCCCGGTCTTTCCGTCCTCCTGCTCGAAGCCGGCGACCGTCTCGGTGGCCGGGCCTGGACGGTCGGGCTGCCCGGAACCGGCGATCTCGGTTTCGATCTCGGTTGCGGCTGGCTGCATGGGGCGCGGACCAATGCCTGGACGGCGATTGCCGGTGAGGTCGGATTGACGGTCGACCGCTCGCCGGCGCCCTGGAACGGGGGGCGGCGGCTTCAGCGGGACGATGCGGAGAGCCAAGCCGCGCAGCAGGCGATTGGCGCTTACTTCGAACGCCTAGAAAGCCACGAAGGCAACGATCGCGACATGGCAGCAAAGCTACAGCCCGGTAGTCGCTGGAACGGCCAGATCCGGGCAATCGGCACCTATATCACCGGCGCCGAACTGGAGCGTTCGTCGATCGTCGACTACAACAGATATGATCCCGGCGCCGGTCCCGACTGGCGGGTGCGGGAAGGCTATGGAACATTGATCTCGCTCTATGGCGCGCCGGTCCGGACAAGGCTTGGAGTCGAAGCAAGGCGCGTGGATCACCGCCATGCCGGCCGTATCAGTATCGACACGAACAAGGGGATGATCACCGCCGGGACGGTGCTCGTCACCGTTTCGACGAATATGCTTGCCGCCGGCAGGATCGCGTTCGATCCTCCCCTGCCCGACAAGATTGAAGCGGCAGCTCGTTTGCCGCTGGGGCTCGCCGACAAGATTTTCCTCAGCCTCGCCGATCCGGACGCGTTGCCGGCAGATACGCATATGCTCGGATCGACCAGTCGCGGTGCGACCGGCACCTATCAGCTGCGGCCGTTCGGCGCTGCCGTCGTCGAGGCCTATTTTGCCGGCGATCTCGCGCATGATCTGGAGCGGGCAGGGAAAGAAGCCGCCTTTGCCTTCGCCGCCGATGAGATGGCGGGGCAATTCGGCGCGGACATCCGCAAGCAGCTGTCGCTGGCGGCGATCTCGGCCTGGGCCGCTACACCCCATATCGGCGGCTCCTATTCCTATGCCGAGCCCGGCGCCTCCGATTTGCGCGCGATCCTCGCCGCACCGCATGACGAACGGATCTTCTTTGCCGGCGAAGCCTGTTCGCATGCGCGTTATTCGACGGCGCACGGCGCCTACGAGACCGGCGTCGCCGCAGCCGAGCTGCTCGCCGCCTCGTTTTCGAAAAATCCGTAACCGGCGCCCGCCCGCGGGAATATGTTTTCCCACTTGTGGCACGGGCGGGATTGGTTATGCTGCCCTCGCCCCTGCGCTGGATGAGCCCAGGGCGCCATACGTCATCCGGCGGCAAGCGGCCGCCTCAAGCTCGATATTGTCATTGGATTGCGGAAGCCCCGGCTTCTACCCCGGCGATTTTGCGCGTCGGCTGCGGGCGCCCGCATGAGGAGGAAGAAATGGATTATCGCAAGCTCGGTCCCAGCGGGACCGTCGTTACCGCCTATTGCCTGGGCACCATGACCTTCGGGGCGGAGGCCGACGAAGCGGCCTCGCACAAGCTGCTCGACGATTATTTCGCCTGGGGCGGCAATTTCATCGATACCGCCGACGTCTACAGCGCCGGCAAGTCGGAAGAGATCATCGGTCGCTGGCTGAAGGCGCGCCCGACCGAGGCCCGCCAGGCGATCGTCGCGACCAAGGGCAGGTTTCCGATGGGCAACGGGCCCAACGATATTGGCCTGTCGCGCCGCCATCTCGGTCAGGCACTCGACGATTCGCTGCGCCGGCTCGGCCTCGAGCAGATTGACCTCTACCAGATGCATGCCTGGGACGCGCTGACGCCGATCGAAGAGACGCTGCGTTTCCTCGACGACGCGGTTTCATCAGGCAAGATCGGCTATTACGGCTTTTCCAACTATGTCGGCTGGCACATCGCCAAGGCTTCGGAGATCGCCAAGGCGCGTGGTTATACGCGTCCGGTGACGCTGCAGCCGCAATACAGCCTGCTGGCGCGCGACATCGAGCTCGAAATCGTCGCCGCCTGCCAGGATGCCGGCATGGGCCTGTTGCCGTGGTCGCCGCTCGGCGGCGGCTGGCTGACCGGCAAGTACAAGCGCGACCAGATGCCGACCGGCGCCACCCGCCTCGGCGAGAACCCCAATCGCGGCAGCGAATCCTATGCGCCGCGCAACGCGCAGGAACGCACCTGGGCGATCATCGGTGCGGTCGAAGAGATCGCCAAGGCCCGCGGCGTCAGCATGGCGCAGGTGGCGCTCGCCTGGACGGCGGCGCAGCCGGCTGTAACCTCGGTCATCCTCGGCGCCCGCACGCCCGAGCAGCTCGCCGACAATCTCGGCGCCATGAAGGTCGAGCTATCCAAGGAGGAAATGACGAAGCTCAACGAGGTCAGCGCTCCTCAACCGATGGACTATCCCTACGGCAAGGGCGGCATCAACCAGCGCCACCGCAAGATCGAAGGCGGCCGCTGAGCCCTCCGGCCGCAACTGAACGAAGCCTGTCTGCTTCATGCCGAAGCGGACAGGCTGTCCGGTCCGAGGCCTATTGACTCGTTCTTTGGGCTGCTGGTCGGTCGCCGGCGCTGCCGAATGTCTTCAGGTAGATTGACAAAAGCTGCGTCTGCGAGGAGATGCCCAGCTTGCGATAGACGTTGCGGCGATGGACCTTCACCGTGCCCGTCGAGATGTTGAGCCTGAGGCCGATCGATTCCGAGGAATGTCCTTGCAATACCAGATCGACGATCGCGGTTTCGCGGCTCGTCAACTTGAGGTCACGCCAGACAGTGTCGGCCGGCTGCAGCGCCTGCGCCGCCGCACCGCTTTTCCTTCCCTTTCTCAAGCCGGCATCGCGTTGCGCGTCGAAGCGGACGCCGAGCCCCGGCCAGAAATGCCGGACAAGGCTCGCCACCAAAGGTTCGGCCTTTTTCAGAAGCGCGAATTCAGCCGGTGGAAACGGGCCGGTCTTTTCCCGGCGCATCAGCGACAGCACGACGGTGATGTCGTCGTCGAGTGTCACGAAGAAGCCGATCTCCTCGGCAAGTCCCGTCTGGACATAGTAGCTCCGGTAATATTCGCTGGAGAAGAAACGGTCGGGCGCGAGTTCGCGCATGCGGAAGACCCCCGGACGGCGTGCGCGGGCGGTATGGTAAAATGGATCGAGCAGGTAGGGACCGACCTGATAGAGGGTGACGAAAACGACGTTTTCGTCTGGATCGAAGGTGCTATAGAGATCGATCGGTCGCTCCTTGCCGCGATAGGCAAAAACCACGACATAATCGAAGCGCACCAGCGCCGCCATCATCCGGCGGAACGTCTCTCCAAACTCCGCATCCGCCATGGCGGCCTTTCCGACGGTGACGTCGAAAGCCTGAAACAGCGCCTCGAGATCGATGCTCATCGATAGCCTCCCCAAAACCGCCTCAGCAGGAATACTCTGAGTTTCATATACACCTTCCACGAAGAGATGTGAGGCAGAATACCTCTTTCGGGGTATATACCGCGCCGAGGGCCCGGGCTTACTCTTTGTCCAACGACGGTGGCAAAAAGGCAGCGCTAGACTGCCCATCCCAACCAACCGCAGGGAACAGACGCGTGGCATCCGCTTCGACGAACGATATCGAATTCCGTTCGGTCACCAAGAATTATGGCGCGGTGACCGCCGTGACCGACATAAACCTGAATGTACCGAAGGGCGCTTTCCTCGCTCTGCTCGGCCCGTCCGGCTGTGGCAAGACCACGTGTCTGCGCATGATCGGCGGCTTCGAGCAGCCGAGCGAGGGCTCCGTGCTGATCAACGGGCGGCAGATGAACGGCGTTCCGGCCTATCGCCGCCCCGTCAACATGGTCTTCCAGCATTATGCTCTGTTTCCGCATTTCAACGTCGAACAGAACGTCGCCTATGGCTTGCGGCAGATGCGACCAAGGCTTGCGGAGGCCGAGATCAATCGCCGCGCGGCAGAGGCGCTCGAGATGGTGCGTCTCGGCGGGTTCGCCAAGCGGCGCATCCACGAGATGTCCGGCGGCCAACAGCAGCGGGTGGCGCTGGCGCGCGCGATCGTCAACCGGCCTTCGGTACTGCTGCTTGACGAGCCGCTGGCCGCGCTCGACAAGAAACTGCGCTCGGCCATGCAGATCGAATTGCAGACGCTGCAGCGCGAGCTCGGCATCACCTTCGTGCTCGTCACCCACGATCAGGAAGAAGCGCTGTCGATGGCGGACGTCGTCTGCGTCATGAGCGCCGGCCGCATTCGTCAGCTCGGCACGCCGCAAGAGGTCTATGACCGCCCGGCCGATCTTTTCGTCGCCGATTTCGTCGGCAAGACCAACCGGATCGATGCGACGCTGGAAGCCGGTGGCACGCTGCGCCTTGGCGACGGTTCGGCGCTTGCAGCCATCGGCCGCCCTGGCCTTACGATGGGCGACGTCATCGTTGCGATCCGTCCCGAGGCAATCCGGCTTACGCGGGCTGCGGTCGGCAGCACGTCCTTTGCCGGGACGGTCACGCACCGCATCTTCCTCGGCTCCTCGGCCGAATATGCCGTGACTGTTCCAGGTCTCGGCGATTTCCTCGTCACCGCCGACCGGCGCGGCATGAATGAGAGCGATCTGGTCGAGCCAGGTGAAGCGGTCTTCCTCAGCTTCGATCCTGATATGGCCCACATTTTTCCAGGCGAGGCTTCTTCGCCCCAAGTTTCTTCAGCATCGAATGCAAAAACCAGAACAAGGGAACAGCATCATGAGCAAGGACTACAAGGATCATCTGCCTCTTACCCCTGAAGGCTTCATGGACGAGTTCATGCGCCTGAAACGCGGCTCCGTCAGCCGCCGCCACTTCCTCGGCGTCACCGGCCTCGGACTTGCGACCGCCGTGCTGTCGCGTTTCCCCGGTGCGCTGTCGACGCCCGCTTACGCCGAGGACCTCGGTACCCAGATGTCGATCGCCACCTGGCCGAATTATCACGACCCTGCGACCTTCGAGAATTTCAAGGCGGCGACCGGCGTTGCCGTCGAGGTCAACGTCTTCGGCTCCAACGAGGAAATGCTGGCCAAGCTCCAGGCGGGCGCCTCCGGCTGGTCGCTCTTCGTGCCGACCAACTACACGATCTCCACCCACCACAAGCTCGGCCTGATCGACGAACTCGATCTCTCCAAGATCCCGAATTTCAGCCCGGCGACGGAAAATCCGCGCTTCACCAGGGAAGGCATGATCGACGGCAAGACCTACGCGGTGCCGAAGAACTGGGGTACCACCGGGTTCTCGGTCAACACAGCGAAGATCAAGACCAAGCTTTCGAGCTGGAAGGATTTCTTTGATATCGCCCAGACGGAAGCCGACGGCCGCGCCATGGTGCACGACTATCAGTTAACGACGATCGGCAGCGCGCTGGTGTCGCTCGGCTACGATTTCAATTCGATCAAGGCAGACGAACTCGCAAAAGCCGAGGAACTGCTGATTAAAGTCAAACCGCATCTTTTCGCCATCAACAGCGACTACCAACCGGCCATGCGCGCCACCGACGCCTGGCTCACCATGTGCTGGACCAATGACGGGGCGCAGCTCAACCGTGACGTTCCCGAGATCGCCTATGTGCTCGGCACCGACGGCGGTGAGATCTGGACCGACTATTACGCCATCCCGAAGGACGCGCCGAATAAGGCGGCGGGTTACGCGCTGCTCAACTACCTCATGGATCCGGCCAATGCCGTCAAGGAGCACGTCGCCAACGGCGCACCGACGACCGACAGCCGGGTCATCGCACTGCTGCCGAAGGAGATCACCGCGAACAAGATCGTCTATCCGGACGAGGCCTCATTGACGCCGCTGGAATTCGGCGCGGCGGTGACGTTGACCGATCCCGGCCGGGCGGAGCTGATGGCGCGTTTCAAGTCGGCTTGATCGCCGTGCCCAACTCCGGCCCCGCCGCCTTGGCGCGAGGGGCCGGTCTCGTGCTTAGAATCGGCGGATAAAGAACCTTTCGATGCCTTTTACTCCTGCCACAAATCGGCGCCTTGTCACCGCGGCTCTTGTCGGTCCGGCCAGCATCTGGCTGTTCGTGTTCTTGGTGCTGCCCTTCATCGCCATCATCGTCTTTGCCTTCGGAGAGCGGGCGCCAGAAGGTGGTTATCAGGCGGCTTTTACCTTTGCGCAGTTTGCCAATCTCGGCTCGCGCACCGCAGCCTTCAAGAACACGCTGATTCTTGCGCCGATCGGCGCCTTCGCCTGCCTGCTCGTCGCCTATCCGGTTGCTTATTACCTGGCCGTCAAGGCGAGCGCCAAATACCGGCTGCTGCTGGTCTCCCTCGTCGTCGTGCCCTTCTGGACGAGCCTTCTCGTGCGCACCTACGCCTGGATGTACATCTTGGGCGCGCGCGGCATTCCGCATCTCTTGGAGATGGTCGGCATCGAAGACGTCAGGCTGCTGAACACACCGGGCGCCGTGCTGCTCGGCATCGTCTACGGCTACCTGCCGCTTATGATCATGCCGATCTATGTCAGCCTCGAAAAGCTCGACCGCCGCCTTCTGGAGGCCTCCGCCGATCTCGGCGCGCGGCCGCTTTCGACCTTTTTCGGCATTACGCTGCCTCTGTCGCTTCCGGGTGTGATGACCGGCATCGCCCTCGTCACCATCCTGCTGCTCGGCGAATATTTGATCCCGCAGTTGCTTGGCGGCGGCAAAGTCTTCTTCATCGGCAATGCGCTGGTCGATCTCTTCCTGCAGTCGCGCAACTGGCCGTTCGGCTCTGCAATCGCTGTCACTCTCGTCGTTGTCGTCGTCATCGTGCTGTTGATCGCCATGCGCATCGCCTGGCGTGTTGCCGGTACCCGCCAAGTGGATCTCGTCTGATGCGCGCGCTGGTCACCGCAGTCTACCTGTTCCTCTACATGCCGATCGCGCTTGTCGTGCTGTTCTCCTTTAATGCAGGCCGTAATGCCAGCGATTTCACCGGCTTCTCGACGCAATGGTATGGCAGGGCGATTGCGAACACTTTCCTGATGGAAGCGCTGCAGAACAGCCTGACCATCGCCTTTACCAGTGCCGGGCTGGCGGCCATTTTCGGCACGATGGCGGCGATCGGCATGGAGCGGCTCGGCGTCCGGGCGCGAGCGGTCTTCGACGGGCTGTTCGCTGCGGCGATCGTCGTTCCCGGCGTCGTCATCGGCATTGCGACGCTGGTGGCGCTGGTCGAGGTCTTCGGCTTCGTCAATCCGCTGATTGCCGCCGTCTGGCCAGGCGAACAGGCGCCGAAGCTATCACTCGGCTATGGCTCGATCATCGCCGCCCACGGCCTCTTCACCATGGCGCTGGTGGCAATGATTGTCAAAGCACGCATCGCCAGCCTCGGCCGTGACATCGTCGAAGCGTCGAGCGACCTTTACGCCACGCCTTTCACCACTTTTCGCCAGATTGTGCTGCCGCAGATCCTGCCGTCAATCCTGGCCGGTTTCCTGCTCGCCTTCACCTTCTCCTTCGACGATTTCATCATCGCCTTTTTCGTCGCAGGTTCGAACACGACACTGCCGATCTATGTCTTCGCCTCGATCCGTCGTGGCGTGACACCGGAGATCAACGCCATCGCCACGATGGTGCTTGTCGCATCGCTGGGACTGATCCTCATCGCGCGCTTTCTGATGCGCGAGAAAACAACAAACTGAACGGGAAACACCAATGATTCTTGAAAATCGCGTCGCGATCATCACCGGAGCGGGCTCGGGCATCGGCCAGGCCGGCGCGCTGATCATGGCAGGAGAAGGTGCTTTCGTCGTCGTGGCCGACCTGAATGCCGCCAGTGCCGCCGAAACCGTCGACCGGATTGAGGCCGCCGGCGGCAGGGCTGAGTGCCTAGTTCTCGACGTCACCGACGACAGGGCGCTCGAAGCGGGCATCGCTGCGGTCGCCGAACGTCATGGCCGAATCGACATCCTCCACAATCATGCCGGCGCACAGGTGGCGGGCGATCTGGAACAGGTGGCTGTCGAGGGTTTCGACAGGTCCTGGAGCCTGAATGTCCGAGCGCATTTCATGGCGGCCCGCTTCGTCATGCCGCTGATGAAGAAGGCGGGCCGCGGCGTCATCCTCAACACCTCTTCCTCGTCGGGCGTACTCTACGATCGCGAGATGATCGCCTATACGACGACGAAACATGCGGTCATCGCGATGACCCGGCAGATGGCCGGCGACTACGCCAGGTTCGGCATCCGCGTCAACGCGCTCTGCCCGGGCTGGGTGGATACGCCGTTCAACGAACCCTTCATCGCCCAGATGGGCGGCCGTGGCGCGATCGAGGCCTATGTCGCTGAGAAGGTGCCGCTCGGACGCTGGGCCGATGTTTCCGAAATCGCCGAGCCCATTCTCTTCCTGGTCTCGGACCGTTCGTCCTACATGACCGGTCAGATTCTCGTCGTCGACGGCGGCGAGACCATTGTTTGACGGTGGTGGAATGGTTTGCCCCCTACTAGGTCAACCCTCATCCAGATCAAATCCCAGAATCAGGGCATGAAAAAGCCGCCATGTTTCCATGGCGGCTTGCGGCTTTTCTGCTTGGGAGGCTATTCAAGCCGGGAGCTGGAAGAACCAGTTGGCGATCAGTACGATCGCGAGGCCGCCGACAAGTGCAAGATAAGGGAGCATGCCGGCTTTCCTGACGCCGAGATCCTGGCCGATGAGGCCGAGATCCTCCATCGCGCCGGCCGGGAACTTGCCGCCGTCGCGCACATAGTGGCGATAGGCGAAGACGGGCAGGATCAGTGCGGCGAAGATGAATCCGACCCAGAGTGCGTTGGAATAACCCCAGACCTTGGCGCCGGCGCCGAGGAAGAGCGCGTTGACGAAGGCGAGCACGGTGTTGAGGCCGATCAGCCAGCTCGGCGCCTTCCAGGGCCGTTCGATATGGCCGGAATCCACCCGGTGGATCCAGCCGGAATTGAGGTTCAGGAAGTTGAAGATGATGTAGCCGACATTCGAGACGGCGAGTACGAAGAAGTAGCCGCCGACGTCCGATGCGATCGCCAGAAGGAAGAGATTGAAGGCGAAATCGGTCCACATCGCCCGTGTCGGGGCGCCATGCTCGTTGGCGTGGTCGAGATATTTCGGCAGCCAGCCGTCTTTCGAACCCTGATAGAGCGTACGTGAGGAACCGGCCATTGCCGTCATGATGGCGAGGAAGAGCGCCAGGATCATCAATATCACGAGCAGTTGGGTGATGACCCGGCCGGCGCCGATCAGGCCGCCAAGCGCTTCGGCAACGCCCGTGCCATCGACGATGCCGGGGGCCAGCATGCCGGCGTGGCCGAGTACGCCCTGGAAGGCGAAGGGCACCAGGAAGAAGAACAGGCAGCAGGCCAGGCCGGAATAGAAGATCGCCTTGAAGGTGTCTGTCTTCGGATTCTTCAGTTCGCGGGTGTAGCAGACCGCCGTCTCGAAGCCGTAGGTCGACCAGGCGGCGATATACAGGCCGCCGAGAAACAGCGTCCAGCCGCCATTGCTCCAGCTGCCGTCGCTGGCGGCATAGGCCGCCGTCGGCGGGACGAGGCCGGTGACATTTGCGGAAACGATCTGGCCGCTGACGATCGGATAAAGGCCGATGATCAGCAGCGGCACCAGCACGATGATCGCCAGCCATTTCTGCACGCTAGCCGTTTCCGAGATGCCGCGATGCTGGATCGCGAAGATGATCAGCATCAGGATGCCGCCGATGAAGAAGGTGGCGTTGATGTTGGCGGTGGCGAGGTAGGGAATGCTGAAGCTTGCCAGCGACCAGTTGCGGATCGCCGGCGTCAGAGCGGCAACACCGTCGGCGCCGAGCAGCGCCTTGACGGCATCGTCAGGCGTCGTGCCGGCGTGGGCTGCGATATATTCGGCGACGCGGGGGCTGTCGGCCGTGACGGAAGCGGCATGCGCGGCGATCCAGTCGAGGACCATTTGCGAATCGGCTGCCGGAATCGGGAAAAATGCATTGAGAATGTAGCCGGCGGCGATGGCACAGCCGAGTGAAAGCACCGGCGACCAGGCAAACCAGTTGCACCAGACCGACAGCGGCGCGATGAATTTCGAATAGCGCAGCCAGGCGGTGGCGCCGTAGACGGAGGCCCCGCCGGATTTGTTGCCGAACATGCCGGCGATCTCGGCATAGGTGAAGGATTGCAGGAAACCCATCACCATCGAGATGATCCAGACGACGAAGGCGAGCTTGCCCGTCGTGCCTGCGATGCCGCCGATGGAGAAGAGAACGAGCGGCGGCACGCCCGCGGCCACCCAGAATGCGCCCTTCCAGTCGAGCGCGCGTATAAGCTTACCTTCGGTGCCGGATGCAATTCCGGCCTCCACAATATCTGTCATCGGCGAAATTCCCCATTCGATTGTTCCGGACGTATCTCTGTACGTCTCCCTGAACGTGTCTCCCTGACGGTCTCGAGCGCGCTCGGATGATTTTGGCGATCCGCGCTCCCGACGGATTCTCCGAGCCTGAACTCTTGATGCATAGTGAAGATATTTTCTTTTTAGTCAATATGACTTTACTTTCCATAGGCATTTTGTAACCTGTATGGGCGTATGCTGAAGGGCATGCCGATCCCCCATGAGGGTAGAATGCGAGAACTTCATCCTGTCATGCCGGGCCCCCGAACGATCGTTCCGAGCCTCGTCCATTACCCCGGTATTCCCGCCCTGCCGGCGGGCAGTGAACGCTACCGGGCAAAGGGTGGCGGATCGGTCGTCGTGCGCGTGGAGCCGGGCGACCGCGTGAGCGTCATCGACAGCGAAGGCGGGCAGATTTGTGAGCTCTCCTTCCTTGACGAAAAAGGGCGCTTCCAGGCAGCCGGTCTCGGAACGGCATTCAGCAATTCAGCCGAGGGCTTGAAGGCCATTCTTCAGGCGGAGGATGAGAGTGCTGCCCGCACGCGCGCGGCACTTCAGCGGCGCGGCGCCGATCTCGCAGCGGCCGGCGCGCTCCGCGTCTTCGGGGCAGGATCGACGCCGGGCAGCCGGGCGGAGTTCACGATTGCCGTGAAGGGTCTGCTGATCGTTGCGGCACCCGCCGGCGCCATGTCGCCGGAGGCGCAGGACACGGCGACGCCGATCGAGATCCGGATCAAGCGCAGCCTGCTGGTCCGCGACTATGCCTCCGCCCTGCCGGAGCCGGCGGCCGATCCGATCGAGGATATCCGCATCCGGGCGGCGAGCGCAGCCGCCTATTTCGTGCGCGCCGGCGAATTCATTCAGATCATCGACGTCTATGGGCGCCAGTGCACCGATTTCCAGGCCTTTGCCGCCCGCAAGGTCGACAAGGGCCTCGATCTCGCGCTCGATTCGACCGTCACCCGCACGCTGCTCGGCCGCAGCTATCCCACGCCCGGCCTGCCGTCCAAGGCTTTCGACCGCGACTTCGAGCCGCTGGTCGAGATCGTCCAGGATACGGTCGGCCGCCACGACGCTTTCGCGACTGCCTGCAATTCACGCTATTACGACGACATGGGTTATCCCGGCCACGTCAACTGCACGGACAATTTCAACGCGGCGCTGGCGCCTTATGGCATTGCCGGGCGCAAGGGCTGGGAAGCGCTGAACTATTTCTACAACACCAATATCGACCACAACAACCAGCTCTATCTCGACGAGCCCTGGTCGCGTCCCGGCGATTACGTGCTGATGCGTGCGCTGACGGATCTCGTCTGCGTCTCATCGTCCTGCCCTGACGATATCGATGCGGCGAACGGCTGGGATCCGACGGATATCCACGTCCGCACCTTTTCCGGAAAAGAGAAATTCTCACGAGCGGTAGCCTATCGCATGACCCCAGATGCCGAAGCCGAACTGACGCGCGAAACCGCCTTCCATCCCCGCCTTTCGGCGTTGACGCGAGACTATACGGAATATCGCGGCTACTGGTTGCCGAACCGCTTCTCGTCCGAAGGACCGGTCGAGGAATACTGGGCCTGCCGCGAGCGCGCCGCCGTCATCGATCTCTCGCCCTTGCGGAAGTTCGAAGTGACGGGTCCGGACGCCGAGGAACTGCTGCAATACTGCCTGACGCGCGACGTGCGAAAACTCTCGACCGGCCAGGTCGTCTATTCCGCGATGTGCTACGAAAACGGCGGCATGATCGACGACGGCACCCTCTTCAGACTCGGCGACAAGAACTTCCGCTGGATCGGCGGCGATGATTTCAGCGGCATATGGCTGCGTCAGCAGGCCGAGAAGAAGGGTTTCAAGGCCTGGGTTCGCTCATCGACCGATCAGTTGCACAATATCGCGCTGCAAGGGCCGCGGAGCCGCGACATCCTGAAGGAGATTATCTGGACGGCGCCGCGCCAGCCCGCGATCGGCGAGCTCGAATGGTTCCGCTTCACCGTCGGCCGCATCGGCGGCTTCGAGGGGGCGCCGGTCGTGATCTCGCGCACGGGCTATACCGGCGAGCTCGGCTACGAGATCTTCTGTCATCCGAAGGATGCGCTGGGGGTGTTCGATGCCGTCTGGGAGGCAGGCCAACCGCACGGGCTGAAGCCGATGGGGCTGGAGGCACTCGACATGGTCCGCATCGAGGCGGGCCTGATCTTTGCCCACCACGAATTCACCGACCAGACGGATCCGTTCGAGGCCGGCATCGGCTTTACCGTGCCGCTGAAATCCAAACAGGACGATTTCATCGGCCGCGAGGCGCTGATCCGGCGCAAGGAACATCCGCGCCATCTGCTCGTCGGCCTTGATATCCAGGCGAACGAGGCGGTCGGCCATGGCGATTGCGTCCATATCGGCCGGGCCCAGATCGGCGTCGTCACCAGCGCCACGCGCTCGCCTGTTCTCGGCAAGACGATCGCGCTCGCCCGCATAGACGTGATGCATGCGAGCCCGGGCACCGAGGTCGAGATCGGCAAGCTCGACGGCCACCAGAAGCGTTTGCCGGCGACGATCGTGCCGCTTTCGCATTACGATCCGCAGAAGACGCGCCCGCGATCGTAACCCACTTCGTGTTCGGGAGACGACGATCGGTTCCGTCCGTCGTCCCCCGGATATTGCCCTCAAGCGGCCTGTACGGCTGCGTTCAGCGGGATTTCGACGTCGATCTCAAGAGTGGAGACAAACTCGTTGCGGTCGATCGTCACCTGCACCTTGTCGTGGTCGAGCTCGACATGTTTTGCTATGACCGCAAGGATTTCCTCGCGCAGCAGCGAAACAAGGTCCGATCCTGCCGATGAGCGTTCGTGCGCAAGGAGCACCTGCAAGCGTTCGCGGGCGGCGGGTGCCGTTCTCTGCTTGTTGAAAAGACGGAAGATATTCATGCTGCCCTCCGTCCGAAGATCTTGCCGAATAGATTGCGCTTTTCCTCGGGGATCGTGATCGGCAAGGTTTCGCCGGCGAGCCGGCGCGCGGCATCGAAATAAGCCATCGCAGCCGCGCTGCGGCTTTCCGCCAGCGTGACCGGCGCACCGATGTTGGACGCCCGCAGCACATCCATGCTCTCCGGCACGATGCCGAGGAGCGGGATGGAGAGGATCTCGAGGACGTCGTCGACCTTCAACATGTCGCCGCGTTCGGCGCGGTTGGCGTCATAGCGGGTGAGCAGCAGGTGCTTTTCCATCCGCTCGCCGCGTTCGGCCTTGGCGGTCTTGGCGTCGAGCAGGCCGATGATGCGATCGGAGTCGCGCACCGACGAAACCTCCGGATTGGTGACGACGACGGCGACATCGGCATGGCGCATGGCAAGTGTCGCGCCGCGCTCGATCCCGGCGGGGCTGTCGCAGATGATCCAGTCGAAATAGCGCTTCAGATCGTTGATGACGCGTTCGACGCCCTCGGCCGTCAGGTTGTCCTTGTCGCGGGTTTGCGAGGCCGGCAGCAGGAACAGCGTCTCCAGCCGCTTGTCGCGGATCAGCGCCTGGGTGAGTTTGGCGTCGCCCTGGATGACGTTGATCAGGTCGTAGACGACCCTCCGCTCTGCGCCCATCACGAGGTCGAGATTGCGCAAGCCGACGTCGAAATCGACGACGACGACCTTTTCATTGCGTTGCGCCAGCGCCGCTCCCAATGCGGCGGTCGAGGTCGTCTTTCCGACCCCGCCCTTGCCTGACGTGACGACGATCACTTTCCCCATTTCTCTCTCCTTTGCCGTGGCCGCAGCCGGGTCAGATCAGTTTTTCCGCCATGATCGCGTCCTCTTCGAGCCAGAGCTGAACCGCTTGTCCACGAAGATTGGGGGCCATGTCTTCCGCCATTTTGTAGATGCCGTCGATCGCCACCAGCTCGGCTTCGAGCTTGCGGCAAAAGATCCGCGCCGATGCGTTGCCGATGGAGCCCGCCATGGCCCGGCCGCGCAACGCGCCGTAGATATGAACGGAGCCGCCGGCGATCACCTCGGCCCCCGAGGCGACCGAGCCAACGATGGTGACGTCGCCTTCGGGGAAGATCACTGACTGCCCCGAGCGCACCGGTTCCCTGATGACGATGGATTGCGTTGTCGTTACGGGGCGGGTCTCGGTTGCCGTTGGTTTGGTGACCGGATCGGCAGGCTCATTCGGCTGAACCTCGACGTCGGAGGCGGAGCGGCCGCCCTTCAGCGCCGGAGGCATGCCCGCGCCGAGAATCGACGGCCGGGCGCCCTCGATCCCCATAATGCTGACATTGCGCTTGGCAAGTTCGGCGATGAGGTCCTTCAACTGCGGCCGGTCGATTTGCAGGTCCGTCAGATCGAGCACGACAGGCCGTCCGAGGAAGAAACCGGCCGAACGGGCAGCCAGATCGTCCAGTCTGGTCAGCCAATCATCGATCGGCAGGTCCGGGGACAGCATGACCGCCAGGAAAGAGCGGCCCTTGATGCGGATAGAGCGAGCGTCTGTTAGCACTTTGGTCATCTATGTGAAGAAATCGTTGACCATGTCTACCGCCGGTATGGTTAACAAAAAGTTAACGCGGCTCTAACAATACCGATAATGCGACGAGATTTTTCAACCGAGGGAGTTCCGCAACCTTTTGAAAAGAAATAATATTAGTCCCGCGCGGGACGGTTAATGATGCGGATTTTTCGATGTGAGCCGCAATTCTGCCGCTGCTTCGTAGCGCTCAGCCTTCCGGCTTGCGTTGCGCGTTGGAAATGGCGCGTGCGGCCTCTTCCGAGGAGTTGGCGAGCGTGCGCATCTCGGCGGCAAGCACGGCAAAGCCTGACCCTGCCGTGCCGGCACGGGCCGCCTCGATGCCCGCATTGACGGCGAGCAGCTTGAGATAGCGCAGCGACTGCAGGATCTCATTGGTCTTCGAGGCTGTGACGCGCATGTCGGCGGTCTGTTCGTCGATTCGCTGATAGAGCGATTCGATATTGATGATGCTGCCCTCGAGATAGAGAAGTTCACCCTTCTCGTCCCAGATTCCGCCACCGGTCTCGGTCACCCAGACGAGATGACCCCTGGCATGACGTATACGGTATTCCATCGTCCAGTCCGTCCGCTTCTCGAGCGCCCTCCCCACTACCTCGTCCATCAAAGGCACGTCTTCCTCGTACATGATTGAGGTGAAAGTCCGTG
Organism: Rhizobium sp. NLR16a; assembly: GCF_017948245.1. Taxonomy (NCBI): domain Bacteria; kingdom Pseudomonadati; phylum Pseudomonadota; class Alphaproteobacteria; order Hyphomicrobiales; family Rhizobiaceae; genus Rhizobium; species Rhizobium sp. NLR16a. The sequence goes on from NZ_CP072867.1 coordinate 513,935, forward strand.
TCCTGTTGCCGATGATTTCGTCGGCGGGGTAACCGAAGATGCGCTCGATGCCGTTGGTCATCTCAAGCATCGTGTAGTTTTCGTCGGCGCGGCAGCGGTAAAGAAAACCGCTCATGCGCCCGAGAATGCTTGTTTGAAAATCCACGAAGGCCTCGCTCGAAAGGAGGAGTTGCAAATTGGATTACTCACTTCACTTTAAACGTTGGAGGGAGCCGCAACGAACGGCTCTCTTCCTACCATGCGGCGCCGTAGCACCTTGAATCTGCAGCATGATTCTATCCCGAAATCGATTCGGATCTAAGAAATTATGCGGCATCCGCCATCAGTTGCGCAGATATTCCTCCATGGAATCGTCGAGCGCTTCGACCCAGGGCGTGTGATGCTTCGGTGACATGTTGCCGGTCATCAGCGATCGGTAGGCATGGTCGCGGAAGCCCATGATGTTCTCGGCCTTGTGATGTTCCCACTCCATGAACGTCCGGTTGGTCCCCTCGATGTCGAAGGAGGGATAATCGGTCTCTGCGAGCAGTTCCTTCACATAGTCGCCCTGATACCAGATCATCTGTTCGGCATCCTCGAGCGTCTCCTCGCGGGCGCGCCACATGTCGAAATTCGCCTTCAGTTCTTCTTCCGGCGGCAGGGTGATGCGGCCCATCATCACGTCGCGCGCCCACCAGGCCTGAACGTCGAACATGTTGAAGGTATAGAACTGGTCCTGCATGCCGATATAGAAGAGCTGCGGGTTCTTGTCGAAGATCACGCCCTTGTAGAGGCTGTCGGCCCACAGGCGGTTGGCCGTCTTCAGCCGGAGGTCGTCGGGCAGGAAGGGGAAATGGTGCTGGTATCCGGTGCAGAGGATCAGGGCGTCGACTTCCTTGCTCGACCCGTCGAGGAAATGCGCCGTGCGGTTTTCGAGCTTGGTCAGCAGCGGCCGTTCTTCGAAATTCTCCGGCCATTTGAAGCCCATCGGCTTCGAGCGGTAGCTCGTCGTCACCGATTTCGCGCCGTATTTCCAGCATTGCGAACCGATGTCTTCGGCCGAATAGCTGCGGCCGACGATCAGGATGTCCTTGCCCTTGAACTCGAGCGCGTCGCGGAAATCATGGGCGTGCAGGACGCGGCCGTTGAAGGTCTTCACGCCCTCGAAATAGGGCACATTCGGCGTCGAGAAGTGACCGGTCGCGACGACGACATAATCGAATTCCTCGTCGTACATCCGGTCTTCGATGCGGTTATGCGCCGTCACCGTGAATTTCTTCGTGGCCTCATCGAAGCGGACCATGCGCACCGGCGTGCTGAAGCGCACCCAGTGGCGGACATTCGCCTTCTCGACCCGGCCCTTGATATAGTCCCAGAGCACGGCGCGCGGCGGGTAGGAGGCGATCGGCTTGCCGAAATGTTCCTCGAAGGAATAATCGGCGAATTCGAGGCATTCCTTCGGACCGTTCGACCAGAGATAGCGATACATGCTGCCATGGACAGGCTCGCCATATTCGTCGAGGCCGGTGCGCCAGGTATAGTTCCAGAGCCCGCCCCAGTCCGACTGCTTTTCGAAGCAGACGATCTCCGGGATTTCGGCGCCCTTCTGGGCAGCCGATTGAAAGGCGCGCAGCTGCGCCAGCCCGGACGGACCGGCACCGATGACGGCTACTCTTGTCATGAAGCATTCCCCTCTTGATTATATGGCATCGTCTCCTGGATAACTCCTCGAATTGAAATCGAAGGAGGATGTACCCAGAAATTCAAAATGTTACGGCATTTCTTTCAGTCCGGATAAATACCGGGGCTGGTCGGAGCCCCGTCGTCATATTTGGAAAGCCAGTCAATCGTCGTCTCGCGGTAACGGGTGAGTCCCTTGTAGTCGATGAGTTCCGGAGGCAGCGTCTTCAGCACCCGCGGGAAGCGCCGCGCCCATTTCGGGACGGTGACGAGTTCTTCCATGTTCATCAGGTAGCAGCGGATGACGAAGAGGATGGCGTTGGAGCGCGGCAGTCGCCAGAGGCTTTGCAACTCGACCCGCAGATGCACTTTCTCGCCCACATTCTCCGGCGTCACCGTCGTGCGGTCGGGCCCCCATTTGTGATAATTCTCGGGGCTGGTGTCGAGCCGCGGATTGATCGTCATCGTCCAGTTGAAGCGCCGTGTCGGCTTGCCCTGCTGCAGGTTCAGAAGGAATTTCAGCGCCCGGTCGAAGACGCCGATCTGATGGGCGAGCGGCACCGGCCCGTGCCATTCCATGAAATTCATGCCGATGTCGAAATCGAGCGACCAGTCGGCCTGCGTCGTCACCATGCCGGCATCCATCCACAGATTGCCGTCGCGCTGATCGACGATGCAGAAATCGCCCTGGGCCTGGCGGGTGATATATTCGAAGGGCTCATAGGGCAGCGTCGAGGCGTCGCCGAAGGTGAAGCTGTCGTCGATGCCGAGCGGGCGGTTGATCCAGCGCCACTGGTCGCCGTTGCGGATCAGGGTGAAATGGTCGGGGTAGCCCGCTGCCTGCTCTTCCATCAAAAGTTCGAGCGTGTCCCACTGCGCGCTCATCATGTGCGGCAGGGCCTGGTAGCGCAGCGGATCTTCCTTCAGCACCAGCGCTCGGTCGTGCATCTCGGCGACGTAATGCTCGTCGACATCGATCAAGTTTTCGTAGACGGTTCCCGCCCGTCCGCGCACATGCGGCTCCATGTTGACCGAATACATGTATTCGTCGCGGTCGAAGGGGAACGGAAAACGACGGATGTTCCCGGGGCTGTTCCGGTAACTGAAATCGTCCCGGAATGTTTCTTGCTTGAAGGCGATTGCCATGTCCGGTCTCCTTTTTCGATGCCGTTAGAGATCAAGATGCAGCGTGTTTCCCTCGAAGCGGGAAACACAGATCATCACCTTGCTGCCGGATGCCTTTTCTTCGCTCGTCAGATAGACGTCATTGTGCAGCAGTTTGCCCTCGCAGACGGCGACCGCCGTTTCGCATTGACCGCAGGCGCCGCCGCGACAGAGGAAGGGGGCGTCGACGCCGGCCGCCTCGATCGCCTCCAGCATGCTTTCGTGATGGCCGACCTTCACGGTCTTGCCGGAGCGTAGAAGCTCGATCGTGAAGGGTTTACCGGGCAAGGATGAGAGGAACCGTTCCGAATGCAGGTTCTGCTCCGGCCAGCCGGCATCGAGCCCCGCTTTCATCACACCGTCGATCATGCCGGAGGGGCCGCAGACATAAAGATGCGTGCCGAGCGGCTGGCAGTCGAGCAGACGCGTCAGCGGGATGCCACTGCCTTCGGCGTCGCAATAGATCTTGATGCGATGCGGACCATAGCGCTCCAGGAGTTCCCGCCAGTAGGCGCCGCGGTCGCGCGTTCGGATGGCGTAATGCAGTTCGAAGGCGGCGCCTTCGCGGGAAAACTGCGCCATCATCGCAATGAATGGGGTAATGCCGATGCCGCCGGCGATCAGAAGATGCTTGCGCCCGCGCCAGTCGGGCTGGAAGAGGTTGACAGGATAGCTGACCTTCAGTTCGTCGCCTTCGCTGACCTTCTGATGCATGAAGGCGGAGCCGCCGCGTGAATCCTCGACATGCAGCACGCTGATTTCGTAGGCCGCGCAGTCGTGCGGGGGAGACATCAGCGAATAGGCGTTGCGGCGCATATGGCCGCCATCGTTCATCGAGACGATGATATGGGCGCCGCCTGAAAAATACGGCATCGGCTTTCCGTCCAGGCGCTCGAAGCGGAAACGCTTGACGCGCTCGGCGATCAGAGTGATCCGCGCTACGCGCACGGGAATTTCAGTGCCACCGCTCAAAGGAACAACTCCTCTGGTTCAGGCGCGCTGCCGGGCTCTTCCGCGTCGATGTTGACGCCCTGGAAGGCGGCAAGCCGCCGCGAATAGTGATCGCGGACAAGAAGCGTCAGCCCGCAATGGCTGCAGGCGAACGGGCTGGTGGTGACGTCGTCCGTGATGCCCTTGCAATGGACGCATTGCACCCGCCTGGCCAGGGAGCCGCGATGCTCGGTGATGATGGAGGCGTGGTCCATGCCGTAGTCAAGCGCCACGAGCATCGCCTGGCCGATGAAGCCCTCCGTGCCGGAGATATAAAGCCGAGTGCCCATGTGAGCCGTCGCGAGCGAGCCCTTCAACCGGAAGAGCAGCGTTGCGATCGTCGGCGCCGTGAAGAACATGTCGGCGCCGAGCCGGCGCAGGGGTTCATCGAGGCCGGAGCCTCGAGAACCGCGGGCGACATAGAGGATCTCGCTGCGGGAAAGAGCCGTTTCGTCAAGCGCCGGCTGCTGATCGAGGAGAGCCTTGGCGCCCTCCCCCTCAAGTGCGAAAATGTGCTGCCGGGCGCGCGGCTGGATGGTCAGGCCCTTATAGACTGGTCGGCTCTTGATGCCTGCGACGAGCATTGGCGGGCTCCTTAACCTACGGCAGTCCTTTTCTTCTTTTCCGGGTCGTCGAAGGGAAGCGTATGGGCGGTGGCGCTAGCCTCGACGGTCTTGCCGCGGACTTCGAGTTTCGTCCCGTGCACCGCCTTGTCAACGTCGAGGCGGACGATCGCCATGGATTTCTTCGTCAGTGACGAATAGCTCGGGCAGGTGATGACGCCGACTTTCTTGCCGTCGGCAAAGACCTCGTCGCCGAGATCGGCCGGTCCGTCGGCGTCGATCAGCATGCCGAAGATCTTGAAGCGCTCCTTGCCCTTAAGGCGCGCATGTTCCTCGGCGCCGCGGAAGCCCGTCTTGCCGGGGCTGACGGTGAAGTCGAGGCCGAGTTCCCAGAGACTGTCGCCGGGTGGCTGGTCGGCGAAGGGATACATCTGCGAATTGTCGTAGGGGTAGAACAGCAGGTAGCTTTCGACGCGCAGCATGTCGAGGACCGAGAAGCAGCAGGGGATGATGCCCATCTCCTTGCCTTCCTCGACGATTCTGTCCCAGACCATGACGGCGTCCTGGCCGCGCACGAAGATCTCGTAGCCGCGCTCGCCGGTATAGCCGGTGCGCGAGATCATGACGGGCGCGCCGAACAGCGTCGTCTGCATGTGGTGGAAATATTTGAGCTCGCGGATGCCGGGCACATATTTGGCGAGGTAATCGACCGCAAGCGGACCCTGCAGCGACAGGTCGTGCAGGTCGTCGTCGAAGAGCACCGCGCAGTTGCGGCCTGCCGCCTGTTTGACGACTTCCTCGTGGCCGGAACCGGATCCATGCACCAGCATCCAGGAATTCGGGCCGGTGCGATAGACGATGCAATCGTCGGTGAAGTGGCCGCGGTCGTTCAGCATGGTCGCGTAGACCGAGCGGCCGGGATAGATCTTCGTCAGATCGCGGGTGGTGATGTAGTCGAGTACGGCGATGGCGTGCGGGCCGACCAGGTGCACCTTCTTCAGACCCGAGACATCCATGATGCCGGCCTTGGTGCGAACGGCGACATGTTCTTCCGACATGTCCTTCTCGTAGGTCCAGGCGGTTCCCATGCCGCTCCAGTCCTCGAGCTTCGATCCCAGTGCGCGATGCCGATCCGCCAAGGCGGAGAAACGCCATGATAGAGCCATTTCCGTTCCCTCTTATTTCCTCTACGGAATATTTATTTCCTGACTATATAAATCTTTCGCGTCATGGCAAGCCCGCCAGACGGCATTCCACTCAAAACTTTGGCGGCGTCTGCCCGGCGGTGCGATGGGCGGCGATGACCGTATTGGCCATCAGCATGGCGATGGTCATCGGGCCGACGCCGCCCGGAACCGGCGTGATGGTGCCGGCGACCTCGGAGACCTCGCGGA